>NZ_JBHWHX010000012.1:0-211702 GCF_042732315.1 Streptomyces sp. NPDC059787 | reverse complement strand
CCCGCCCCGGGTTGCCCTATGGGCGCGCCCACACCCCCGCGGCCGCCGCCCCCGCGACTGCGGGGGCGCGGGCGGCCTCGGGGTTTCCCGCTCAGGAACGGGCGCCGCTCTCCCAGCGGTAGAAGCACTGCGCCATGGCGTCCTTGGGGCTGCGCCACGTGGCCGGGTCGTACGGGCTGACGTACGCCTCCAGCCGCTCGCTGATGCTGCGGAACTCGGGGTGCCCGGCGACCTTCGCGATCGCCGGTGCCGGGTCCTGCTCGGCCTCGATGAGGTGCAGGTACACGTCGTCGCCGAACTGGAAGAGGCTGCGCCGGCTGACACCGACCAGGTGGGGGAGTTCACCCCGGTCGGAGGCGGCGAACACGTCGGCGATGTCCGGTGCCGAACCGGGCTTCATCCGGGCGACGATGAGGGCGTGGTGCATGGGGGATGTCCTTCCTGGACCGGCGCTCAGCGCGAGGACGCGACGGACGCGCTCTCGCTGTCACGGGCGACCTGCTCGATCCGGTCCCGGATCAGGGCCATCTGCGTACGGGAGTTGCGGTTGATGTTGTCCGTCATCCAGTCGTCGTCGACCGGGGCGTCGGGCTTCATCGCGAAGTCCTGCGTCCAGCGCATCTGCACACCGCCCGGCAGCTCCGCGTACTCCCACACGATGTCCATGTGGGCGAACGGGCCCGTCTCGACCCGGCGGGCGCGGACGGTCCGCCTCTCCCGGTCCGGGGTGCGCTCCGACACCCAGCTCCACACCTTCCCGTTCTCGTCCGGGTGCATGGTGAGCCGGAACGTCGTCGTGGCCCCCTCACGGGAGAGGACCTCCACGGACGCGTACTCGCTGAACAGCCGCGGCCAGTTCTCCAGGTCGTTGGTCATCTCCCACACGAGGTCGAAGGGAGCGTCGATGGTGATGCTGTTCTCGGTGTGTCCGGCCACTTTCAGGCTCCAGCCGTGAGGGTGCTGTTGACGAGGTTCAGGAACTCCCGCGGCGTCCGGCAGCGCTCCGAGTCCGGGGGGAGCGACGCGCCGTACCGGTTCTCCAGCTCGCCGACGATGCCGAGCAGGCCGAGCGAGTCGAGGCCGAAGACGTCGAAGGGGGACTCCGCGGAGTCCTTCAGTTCCTCGGGGTCGACGGTGATGCCGGCCGCCTGCTTCATCAGCGCGGCCAACTCGTCGAAGGTCACTTCGGTGGTGATCATGGGTGACTGCTCCTTCCCCGCCCGTTCCTACCGGGCGGAATCGTCACCGCGGCGCACGACCAGCGCCGCGTTGGAGCCCATCAGTCCCCTGCTGAGGACGAGGGCGGTGCGCAGCTCGGCGGGGCGAGCGTGCGACATCACCAGGTCGAGGTCGTGGCAGATGTCGAACACGTTGGGTGTCGGGGGCACCTGGCCGTGTTCCATGGCGAGCACCGCGGCCACCGTGTCCAGCACGGGCGCCGCGCAGTGGGCGCGGCCGATGCCCGTCTTGGGCGCCGTGACCGGGACGCGGGTGCCGTGCGCGCCGAGCGCGTCGGCGATCGCCAGCGCCTCGGCGCGGTCCGCCGCGGGGACGCCCATGGCGTCGGCGAACACGACGTCGATCTCCTCCGGCGCGCAGCCCGCCTCGTCGAGGGCGCCGCGGATCGCGCGGGCCAGGCCCTCCCGGGACTCCGCCCAGCGGGAGGCCCCGGTGAACGTGGCGGCGTGGCCGGCCACGGTGGCCCGTACGGGCACTCCGCGGTCACGGGCACGGAACTCGTCCTCGACGACGAGCAGCGCGCCCCCCTCGGCGGGCACGAAACCGCACGCCTTCTCGGTGAACGGGCGGTAGGCGCGGTCGGGGTCGTCGAGGGTGCTGAGCTCGGGGTAGCCGAGCTGGCACACCATCGAGTACGGGGCCAGCGGCGCCTCCGTGGCCCCCACGACCATGACGTCGGTGCCGCGGCCCACCGCCCGGCTCGCGTGCGCGAGACAGTCCAGACCGCCCGCCTCGTCGCTGGCCACCACCCCGCAGGGGCCCTTGAGGCCACCGCGGATGGAGATCTGGCCGGTGCTCGCGGCGTAGAACCAGGCGATGGACTGGTAGGGGCCGACGAACTTGGAGCCCTTCCCCCACAGTTTCTGCAGCTCGCGCTGGCCGAACTCGCCGCCGCCCGAGCCGGCGGCGGTGACCACGCCGACCGAGAACGGGTCGGCGGGTTCGCCGCCGAGTCCGGCGTCGTCGAGGGCGAGGGCGGCGGCGGCCATCGCGAAGTGGCTGAACCGGTCGGTCTGCACCAGGAACCGGTCCTCGATGAGGGCCGCCGGGTCGAAGGCCCGGACCTCGCCCGCCACCCGCAGCGGCAGATGGTCACAGCCCTCGCGGCTGATCAGGTCCAGCACGCTGAGGCCTTCGCGGACGGACTTCCAGTAGGCGTCGGTCCGCAGTCCGTTGGGCGCGACCACACCGATGCCGGTGACGGCCGCGCGCCCGGGGCGCCGATTGCTCATCGTGTCCTCCCACCCGGCCCGGACAGCAGCACCGCGGACTGGAAGCCGCCGAATCCGCTGCCGACGGAGAGCACGTGGTTCAGCTTCCGTGGGCGGGCGGTGCGCGGTACGTAGTCCAGGTCGCACTCGGGGTCGGGGGTCTCGTAGTTCGCCGTGGGCGGCACCACCTGGTGCTTCAGCGCGAGGACGCAGGCGACCACCTCGATCGCGCCGATCGCGCCCAGCGAGTGCCCCACCATCGACTTGATGGAGCTCATGGGCGTCTCGTGGGCGTGCGCCCCCAGGGACCGCTTCACGGCGGCCGTCTCGTGCCGGTCGTTCTGCCGGGTGCCGGAGCCGTGCGCGTTGACGTAGTCGACCAGCGTGGGATCGATACGGGCCTGGTCGAGCGTGGTGTCGATCGCCCGGGCCATCTCCAGTCCCTCACTGGTCAGACCGGTCATGTGGTAGGCGTTGCCGTAGGTGGCGTAGCCGCTGATCTCACAGAGGATCTCCGCGCCGCGGGCCCGCGCGTGCTCGTACTCCTCCAGGACGAGTACGGCCGCGCCCTCACCCATCACGAAGCCGTCGCGGTGGGCGTCGAAGGGCCGGGAGGCGTGCTCGGGGTCGTCGTTGTTGGGCGACGTCGCCTTGATGGCGTCGAAGCAGGCCATCGTGATCGGTGAGATCGGCGAGTCCGACGCCCCGGCGACGCAGACGTCGGCCCGGCCCTCGGCGATGGTGTGGAAGGCGTAGCCGACCGCGTCGAGCCCGGAGGTGCAGCCGGTGGAGACGGTCTGCACCGGACCCCGGGCGTCGAACCGCTCGGCGACGACCGAGGCGAGGGTGCTCGGCGAGAACGCCAGGTGCAGTTTCGGCTCGGCCTGCCGGTGGTCCACGTCCCAGCGCCGGCCGCCCTCGCTGACGAGCACGTAGTCGTGTTCCAGCCGGGTGGTGCCGCCGACCGCGCTGCCCAGCGAGACCGCGGTGCGCCACGGGTCCATGGTCTCGGTGTCGAGTCCGGAGTCGCGCACGGCCTCGGCGGCGGCGACCGCGGCGAACTGGATGTACCGGTCCGCGTGTTGGCACAGATCCGCGTCCAGGCCGTGCTCGAACGGGTCGAAGTCGCACTCGGCGGCTATGCGTGAGCGCAGACCCACCGGATCGAACAGGGAGATGCCGCGGGTCGCGGTGCGGCCGGCTGTCAGAAGATCCCAGAACGCCGTCGCTCCGATGCCGCCGGGAGCGACCACACCTATACCGGTGACAGCCACTCGCCGGGTCATTTTATGGCCTCGCTCGGCTCGGCCGACCGGCCGGTCCCGGGGCCGCCGACCGTCAACTGCGGCCCGGCGGAGGCGCTTTCGGTCTCCTCGGTGTCGACGTGGCCGAGACTCGGGTGCGGGGCGAGCGGGCCCAGGTGGAACACCATGCGGGCCTCCTGGTCACCGACGTTGCGGAAGCGGTGCCGCATGTCGATGGGGATCATCAGTCCCTGCTCGGCGCGGAGCGCGAACGGCTCGCCGTCCAGGTCCACTTCGAGCGCGCCGCTGACCACGTACACGAACTCCTCGGAGTACGGGTGGTAGTGCTCGCCGATGCGCTCACCGGGCTTGATGATCGCCAGGCCCATGAAGCCGCTGGTGGAGCCGACGGTGGCCGGGGTGAGCAGGGTTCTGAGGTCACCTCCGCGCCGTCGGTTGGGTTCCGTCTCGCTCAGGTCCACGATGCGTGGATGCTGCTTGGACATGGTTGTTACCTCCGGGTGTGCCGGTGACGTCCGGGCGGGCACGGCCGCGGACGTCACCGCGGTCGACCGTCAGGAATTCGCAGAGGTGCGGTCGGTGACGGGCATCATGTCGGCGTGCGCCAGGAGCCGGTGCAGGGTGCGCTCCGAGTCCAGGGAGCCCTCGACGCCGATCGCGGCGCCGTCCAGGAGACGCTCCAGCTCGGCCGCCTTGCCCGGGCCCTTGACGCCGAGGGCGGCGGCGGGGTCGAGATCGAGCTCGCCGGTGACGTCGATCATGCGGACCACGACGTCGTCGCGCTGGAAGACGGTGCTCGCGTACACCGGGCTGTCCGGGTCGTTCGCCGCGGCCTCGTCCTGGTGGGCGAGGAACCGGGCCAGCTCCAGGCCGCGGTCCGCCACGGCCGGGTAGTACAGCATGTGCCGCTGCAGACCGGCGGGTTCCGGACGGCCGGCCGCCACGTGCTGCATGGCCGGGAGCGCCGCCCGGGTGAAGAACACCCGCGCGGAGTCGGAGTCGGACAGATCCCGGTCCTGCTCCAGATAGGGGTTGATGGCCTCTTCCACCGCCTGGACCTCGGGCTGGCTGGCCACGTGGCACAGGGTGGCCAGCAGGTCGCCCTCCACCTCCACGGCCCGCACGACGCGGTTGCCGTGCATGAAGAGCGAGGTGCGGTGCAGCCGCGTGACGCCGTTGATCCGCGTCTCGGGCGCGTCGTAGTTGGCCAGGATGTCCACGACCTTGGACTCGGAGCCCGGCTTCACGGTGAAGGTGAGGGCGTGGCGGGTCATCCCGGCGCCCACGCGGGCCGTCTTCTGGAGGCTCGCCCGCGCGACCTCGGTGGTGAGCGGCTGGTCCGGGCGGGTCTCGCGGAGAATGCTGTAGCGCATCGACCGGGTGTCCCGGACGCAACTGTGCATCGGCCGGACGATCTGGATGTGCTCCTCGCTGTTCACCCACGCGAGGAACGGCAGGGCGCTCTCCCACTCGCTGGTGATGAGCCACTGCGAGGGGTTCTCGATCGACTGGCACAGCTGGTCACTGATGTGACCGGGGACGGACGCGACCTTGTTGCGCATGTGCTCGTACGCGTCGAGGAACTGCTCCTGGGCGCCCTCGTACAGGTCGAGCAGCAGGATCACCCGCAGCCTCGAGCCGTCGAACGCCGACTGCGATACGCGTGCCGACATGGTCATCCGGCGCACCTCTCCTCTTCGTCGGAAGGTCGGGAACGACCGTCGTGCCCGCAGAAGGGCCGGGGTCGCCATGAGTCGATCGTTGACGCGACCTTCCGGTGCGCGCGAGCGACACGGGGCAGGTGGGTGAACCGCGTGCCATCCGGGTGCCGCCGGGACGCGAACCGTCCCGCACCGGGCATGAAAGGTGCGTCCTGTTCCACAGCCCGTCGAGGGCGACGCTGGAGGCGTTTCAATGAATCGATCGGACACGGCCGGCCGGGCGGATCACCGCACGCCGGTCCTCATCGTCGGCGGCTCCCTGGTGGGCCTGTCGATGTCCCTGTTCCTGGGACGCCTCGGCGTGCCGCACACGCTCGTCGAACGTCACGCGGGCACGTCGATCCACCCGCGCGGGCGGGGCAACAACGTACGCACCATGGAGCTGTTCCGGGCGGCCGGGGTCGAGCAGCGCATCGGCCGGGCCGCGTCGGTCCTGGCGGAGAACCACGGCATCTGGCAGACCCCGAGCCTGGCGGGTGACGAGGGCGAGTGGCTGCTCCAGGAGATCGACCCCGGTGGCGGGCTCGCCCGCTTCAGCCCCAGCGGGTGGTGCCTGTGCAGCCAGAACGACCTGGAACCGGTGCTCCTCGAGGGAGCCCGGGAGCTCGGCGGGGACCTGCGCTTCGGGACGGAGATGCTCTCCTTCGACCAGGACACCGAGGGTGTGACGGTGCTGGTCAAGAGCCGGGAGACCGGTGAGCACACCAGGATCCGGGCGGACTACCTCGTCGCCGCCGACGGCCCGCGCAGCCCCGTCCGTGAGTCGCTGGGCATCGGACAGAACGGTCCGGGCGACCTGTTCCACAACGTGAGCCTCACGTTCACCTCCCGCGACCTCGCCGGTGTCGTCGGGGACCGGCGGTTCATCGTCTGCTACCTGACCAACCCGGACGCCGACGGAGCCCTGCTGCCGGTCGACAACCGGGAGCACTGGGTGTTCCACGCCCCCTGGCACCCCGAACACGGCGAGACCCTCGAGGAGTTCACCGACGAGCGGTGCGTCGCCCACATCCGCAAGGCCGTCGGCGTGCCGGACCTCGACGTGGAGATCACCGGCCGGGCCGCCTGGCACGCCGCCGAACGGGTCGCCGAACGGTACGCCGACGGCCGGGTGTTCCTGGCCGGCGACTCGGCCCACGAGATGTCGCCCACCGGGGCGTTCGGCTCCAACACCGGTATCCAGGACGCCCACAACCTCGCCTGGAAGCTGGCCGCCGTGCTCGGCGGCTGGGCCGAGCCCGGCCTGCTGGAGTCCTACGACGCCGAACGCCGGCCCGTCGCGGAGGCGACCAGCGCCCGTGCCTCCTCCCGCTCGAGCGAACACAGCCACCCCGGCTACACCCCCGCCCCCGGCGCCCCCGCCCTCGGCGCCCCCGCCCCTGGTGGTCCCGGAGCCGGTGGTCCTAGTGGTCCCGGCGCCGGTGGTCCCGGAGCCGGTCGTCCTGGCGGCCCTGGTGGTCCCGGAGCCGGTGGTCCTGGCGGCCCTGGTGGTCCCGGAGCCGGTGGTCCTGGCGGCCCTGGTGGTCCCGGAGCCGGTGGCCCCGGCGGCCCCGGTGGCCCAGGCGGTCCCGGGATGAAGCCGGGCGGCATCCTCAACGTGGCGCTCTGCTACCGCTACCCGCGCGGCGCGGTCCTGGGCGTCGACCCGGCGACACCGGTCATCCCCGACGGGGTGATGCTGACCGGCGAGCCGGGCAGCCGCGCCCCGCACATGTGGCTGGACCGCTCCGGCACCCGGATCTCCACGCTCGACCTGTACGAGCGGTCGTGCGTGCTGCTGAGTTCCGCGAACGGCGCCTGCGACTGGCACACCGCGGCGGCGAAGGTCGCGAAGGACCTGTCCGTACCGCTCGACGCGTACCGGGTGGGCGACGGCCCCGACGCGGAACTGACCCCCGAGGACGGTGCCGACTGGGCCCGGACGCACGGGATCACCGCGGACGGCGCGGTACTGGTCCGCCCCGACGGCTTCGTCGCCTGGCGCTCCGAAGGACCCGTACCGGACCCGGCGGCGGTGCTGCGGGAGGCCGTCACCACCGTCCTGGCACGGAACTGACGCGGGAGCGGCGGCCGGTGGACGTCACCCTCCGCCGACGCCGCCCTGCCGTCCCCGTTCCGCCTTGGCCTGGTGCTGCTCGAACCGCTGGAGCGCGGGTCCGTCGGTGTTCCACGGCCAGGGTGTGACCAGGCCCTGCAGCGTCTGGAACACGTGGTGCGCGTCGACGGCCCGGCCGGCCGCGCACAGCGCGTACGCCAGCACGTTCAGATCGGCCTGCGCCGCCGCGTGCTGGAAGAAGCCCGGTTTCGCCCACAGCGCGGCCGCCTGGTCCAGCGCGGCCGCGACCTGTCCGCCCTCCCACAGCTGACCGGCCGTCATGGCCCGCACCCCGCCCTGTGCCAGCAGTCCCTGGTACTGCCGCACGGCCGCGGTCAGCTCGACCGCCGCGCACGCCGCGTTGGCCGGGATACGGGTGCGCACCACGTCGACGAAGTCGAGGACGGCCGCGCTGGACCCGCCTTCCTCCGGCGACAGGTACGCGAGCATCTGCAGATACGCCTCACGGTGCCAGCGGTCGCGCCCGGTGGCCTCCCGCCAGACGGCGTTCACGTCGTTCTGGCCGTAGCGCTCGATCCGGGACACACCGAGCAGGACCACCCACGGCAGCGGATCCTCCGGTCTTCGCTCGGCGGCCTGGTGGCACTGGGAGACCAACTGCCCGGCGTCCTCCAGGTGTCCGTCCCGCAGACCGCGCACCAGCCCGGTCCAGGAGTGGAACACCAGGGCGTCCGCGCTCTGCGGCTCCCGGCCCAGCCACGCCGCCGCGATCCCCGCGTCGGCCGTCGCCTCGGCCAGTACGGACACCCGGTGACCGCGACGGTCCCAGTCGTCCCCCGTCTCCTCCAGCAAGGAGGACACGAGGGTCACGTCCGCGGCCCTGCCGCCCCCGTTCCGCTTGCTCAACCGCCCCAGTACGCGCGCCAGCTCGGCGTCGTCGAGGGCGGGCACGATACGGGGGCGTTTACCGGTGCGACTGCTGAAGAGGGCCATGCCGGAAGACTAGGAACTCCACGTGCCCCAGCAACCCGGACGGGATGATCGTTACCGATCTGCCCCTTACCGCCGGTACCGCGGGCAGACCGGGGCGGGGCCGGGCATCCCGCCCGCCCCGTCCCGTCGTCGTGTCCGTTCCGCTTGCCGGCTTTCCGGGTCAGACCGCCGGGGCCGGGTAGGTCGGGTACTCCACCCCGGAAACGTACTGGACGACCCGGATGACCTGGCAGGAGTAGCCGAACTCGTTGTCGTACCAGAGGTAGAGGATCGCGTTGTCGCCCTCGACCTTCAGCGCGCCGGCGTCGACGATCGAGGCGTGGCGCGAGCCGATGAAGTCGCTGGAGACCGCGTCGGGCGCGCTGATGAAGTCGATCTGGCGCTTGAGCGGCGAGGTCAGTGACACGTTGCGCAGGTGGTCGAGGACCTCCTGGCGGTCGGTGGCGCGGCCGAGCTGGAGGTTGAGGATCGCGATCGAGACGTCCGGCACGGGCACCCGGATCGAGCTGCCGGTGATGGTCGCGTCGAGGTCGGGCAGCGCCTTGGCGACGGCCGAGGCGGCACCCGTCTCGGTGATCACCATGTTCAGCGGCGCCGAACGGCCGCGGCGCTCCGACTTGTGGTAGTTGTCCAGCAGGTTCTGGTCGTTGGTGAACGAGTGCACCGTCTCCACGTGCCCGCGCAGCACCCCGTACTCGTCCGCCATCGCCTTCAGCGGCGGCACGATCGCGTTGGTGGTGCAGGACGCGCAGGACAGGATCCGCTCGTCCGGCTTGAGGGTGTCGTGGTTGACGCCGTGCACGATGTTGGGCACGTCGCCCTTGCCGGGCGCGGTGAGCACCACCTTGTCGATGCCGGGACGCAGGTGCAGCGAAAGCCCCTCGCGGTCGCGCCACTTGCCGGTGTTGTCGATGAGGATGGCGTTCTTGATGCCGTACGCCGTGTAGTCGATCTCCGTCGGGTCTCCCGCGTAGATCACCTTGACGGTGTTGCCGTTGGCGGTGATCGTGCTGTTCGCCTCGTCGACGGTGATGGTGCCCTGGAACTGGCCGTGCACGGAGTCGCGGCGCAGCAGTGAGGCCCGCTTGACGATGTCCTGCTCACCGCCCTGCCGGACCACGATCGCGCGCAGACGAAGACCGTTGCCGGACCCCGACTTCTCGATGAGCAGCCGGGCCAGGAGGCGGCCGATGCGGCCGAAGCCGTAGAGGACGACGTCGCGCGGCTCGCGGCGGTCGATCTTGTCGGCGCCGGTCGCGCCGGCGACGGCCTCCGCCGTGAACTCGGCCACCGACAGGCCCCGGTCGTCGGCGCGGTGGGCCTCGGCGAGCAGGCCGATGTCGATCTGGGACGGGCCGAGGTCGAGTGTGGTGAGCGCCTGCAGGAAGGGCAGCGTCTCGGTGACCGAGAGCTCCTCGCCGGCGATCTGCCGGGCGAAGCGGTGGGTCTTGAGGATGCTGACCACCGACTTGTTCACCAAGGAGCGGCTGTGCAGCAGGACGGTGACGTCCCGCTCGCGGTGCAGCTTCCCGATGATCGGGATCATCGACTCCGCGATCTCCTCGCGGTGCTTCCAGCTGGTGAACGAGTCTTCGTTGACAGTCACAGGATCATCTTTCGAGCTAGAGGGTGCTCATATGATAGCCATGCGGATCATCGGGGCCGGAGGGGGTGCCGGAAGGGTGGCGGTCGGGCCGGAACCCGCAGGGTTGCGCGACATGCGAACGGGTACGCGTGCAGCACCGTGCCCGGGCCGGATCTTGTCCCGGGCGGGCCGTACGACCGCCGCTACCAGGGAATCTGCCATGGAGACACCCGCGCACGAGAACAACGCCCCCACGCCCGCGCAGCGGGCCCTGGACGTCCTGTCGGAGAACACCGAGGACACGATGGCGCTGGACGCCCTCGCGAACAGCGACGTACTGATCCCGGTCCCGGACGACGCGGGCGACGAGGAGGCCGCCGACCCCGGCGCGGTGGCCCTTCCGGTGCTGGAGCAGCCGGGCGGCACCCAGGTGGTGCCCGTGTTCACGTCCGAACTGGAGATGGCCGGACTGCTGCCGTTCGTCTCCCGTTACCGGCTCGTCCCGCTCGGCGCGCTCGCCGCCCAGTGGCCGGCCGAGGAGCTGTCACTCACCATCGACGGCAGCTCCGAGCACCGTCTGACGCTCACCTCGGAGGGGGTGCGTACGCTGCTGGCCCGCCCGTGAGCCGGCCGGGCCGGCGCGCTACCCGCCCAGCGTACGGGCCAGGGCGGCGCGCTGCACCGGCAGCGCCTCGGCGTGCAGCGCGCGCCCCTTCGGTGTGAGCCGCACATACACCCCGCGCCGGTCCTCCAGGCACATGCTGCGCTCCACCAGGCCGTCCTTCTCCAGGCGGGCGATGAGGCGGGACAGCGCGCTCTGACTGAGGTGGACCCGGCCCACCAGGTTCTGCACCCGGCACTGCTCGCCGTCCGGAGGCGTCGCGGTCGCGAGCAGATCGAGCACCTCGAAGTCGGAGGCGCCCAGACCGTACGGATGCAGCGCGCGGTCGATCTCGCCCAGGGTGCGCGCGTGCACCGCGAGGATGTCACGCCACCGTTCCTCGAGGCGCGCTTCGGCCGTCTTCGCTCCCATATGTGAACGGTAACACTCGTTCGATATTCAATGAACGCGCAAGAGCGGCCCCTCGCGGCAGGTCAGACGGGCGCGTCCTGGAACAGGCCGACGGGGTTGCCGTCCTGGTCCTGCACGGAGGCGGTCAGCGCGCCGCCGCCGACGTCCTGCACGTCCTGGACGGGCTTCGCCCCCGCCTCCAGCAGGGCGGCGAGGGTCTCCCGGATGTCGGCCACCCTCCAGTAGGGGACCGGCCCGGTCATGCCCTTGGCGTGGCCCTTGGGGTCCAGGCCGATCTCGTGCGCCTCGGTCCGGAAACCGACGTAGTACGGCGTGTCCGCGTACGGCTCCACCCCGAGCAGGGCGTGGAACAGCGCCTTCGCCCGGCCGAGGTCGTTGACGGGGTAGACGATCGTCTTCAGGCCGTCGATCATGACGTACTCCTCATCGAAGCGGGACCGGCGCCCGAACGCGCCGGTCCCCTCACGCTAGGCCGGGGGAGCGTCGCACGGCTTCTCCGATCCTGACCGTCAGGTTTCTTCGGGGTTCTACGTCGAGTCCCGCTTCACCAGCTCCGTCGGCAGGATCACCGCCGCCGGGTCCTCGCCGCCGATCTGAGCCAGCAGCACCCGCACCATCTCCGTGCTGATGCGGTCCCACGGCTGGCGGATCGTGGTGAGCTCCGGGCTCGCGGCGACGGCCGCGGGGGAGTCGTCGAAGCCGCCGACCGCGACGTCCTCGGGCACCCGGCGCCCCGCCCGCTGCAGCGCCGTGAGCACGCCCTGGGCCATCAGGTCGGACGCGACGAACACCGCGTCCACGTCCGGGGCCCGCGCCAGCAGCCGCTCGGCGCCCGCCTCACCGCTGGCCCGGCTGTAGTCGCCGGAGACGACGAGCCGCTCGTCGGCCTCCACGCCCGCCTCGGCGAGCACCTCCCGGTAACCGGCCAGACGCTCCACACCACCGGGGGTGTCGAGCGGACCGGTCACCACGCCGATCCGGCGCCGGCCCAGCGCCAGCAGATGCCGCACCATGTCCCGCGCGCCGTCCCGGTCGTCGGCGGCCACGTAACTGACCTTCGAGCCCATCCCGATCGGCTTGCCGCACGCGACCAGCGGCACCCCCGCCGCCCGCAGCTCCTCGGCCACCGGGTCACCGGAGTGACTGGACACCAGCAGCACCCCGTCGACGTGCCCGGCGGTGATGTACCGCGTGATGCGCCGCCGTTCGTCGTCCGTACCGGCCAGCATCAGCAGCAGCGGCACGTCGTGCGCGGCCAGCGCCTGCGTGCAACCACGCAGCAGGACATTGAAGTTGGGGTCCTCGAAGAACCGCTCCTGGGGCTCCGTGAGCAGGAAGCCCACCGAGTCGGACCGGCCGGTGATCAGTGAGCGGGCGTGCCGGTTGACGACGTAGCCCGTCTTGCGGATGGCGGCGTCGACCGCCTGGGCCGCGGCGGGGCTGACGTAGTGGCCGCCGTTGAGCACCCGCGAGACCGTGCCGCGCGAGACACCGGCCTCGCGCGCCACGTCGTGGATCGTCGGCGGCTTGCGCCTGCCCCCCGTGTTGCTCATGGTCATGACTTTACGGCCCCGGAGAGCAGATCCAGGCTCCAGAACCGCTGGACGACCAGGAACAGCGCGACCAGCGGGAACACGGCGAGGAACGCGCCCGTGATCACCAGGGTGTACAGCGCCGGGGTGTTGGAGCCCTGTTCGAGCAGGGTGTGCAGACCGAGGGTGATCGGGAACTTCTCGTCGTCGCTGAGCATGATGTACGGCAGCAGGAAGTTGTTCCAGACCGCCACGAACTGGAACAGGAACACCGTCACCAGGCCGGGCACCATCATCGGCAGCGCGATCCGGGAGAAGATCCGCCACTCGCCCGCGCCGTCCATCCGCCCGGCCTCCACCACGTCCGCCGGCACCGCGGCCGCGGCGTAGATCCGCGCGAGGTAGACGCCGTACGGGGAGAGGATCTGCGGCAGCAGCACCGACAGATAGGAGTCCGTGAGGTCCACCTGCGCCAGCAGCAGGTACTGCGGGACGGCGAGGATCACCGGCGGCATCAGCACGCCCGCGAGCAGCACGTTGAACAGTGTCTCGCGGCCCCGGAAGCGGTAGACCGCCAGCGCGTAGCCGCTGACCGCCGACACGCACGTCGACAGCAGCGCGCCCAGTACGGCGTACAGGGCGGAGTTGCCCATCCACTGCCAGTAGACGCCGTCGCGGTAGGCGTTGAGGTCGGAGAGGTTGTCGGCGAAGCCGGTGCCGGGCCAGAACGTGAAGGTGGAGAACAGTTCCGAGCCGGACTTGGTGGACGCGATGACCACCCAGGCGACCGGCAGCAGGCAGTACAGCGCGCCGAGCAGCAGCGTCACGGTCGGGACCAGCGCGGTCCGGCGGGGGCGCGCCGGGCCACGGGCGGTGCCGGCCGTGGGCTCGGCCTTGGGCAGGGCGAGGGAGCTCATCGTGCGGCCTCCTGCTTGTTGCGCCGGTTCGTCACCCGCAGGAACCCGAAGGACAGCACCAGGGTGGCGAGCGCGATGAGGGTCGCCTGGGCGGCGGCCGCGTGGATGTCGCCGTTGCCGAAGGCGTCCTGGTACACCTTCATCAGCGGACTCCAGGTGGTGGACACGGAGTTGGTGAGCGGCTTGAGGACGGTCGGTTCGCTGAACACCTGGAGCGTCGCGATGATCGAGAAGAAGAAGGTCAGCACCAGCGAGGGCGCCACCATCGGGATCTTGATCCGCAGTGCGACCTGCAGCGGGGTGGCGCCGTCCAGCTTGGCCGCCTCGTACACCTCGGCGGGGATGGCCCGCAGCGCGGTGTAGATGACGATCATGTTGAAGCCGGTGCCGCCCCAGACGGCGATGTTCGACAGCGCCAGGTACAGCGGCCCGCCGTCCAGCAGGTCCGGCTGAGGCAGACCGAACCTGTCGAGCACGAAGTAGAACGGGCTCACGTCCGGCAGGTACAGGAAGCCCCACAGCAGGGCCGCCACCACACCGGGGACGGCGTACGGCAGGAAGATCGCGAGCCGGGTGAAGGGGGCGAGCCGCACCTTCTCGGAGTCGAGCATCAGCGCGAACAGCAGCGCCAGGCCCAGCATGACCGGCACCACGATGCAGCCGTAACCGAGCACGCGCAGCGCGCCGTCCAGCAGCTCGCTGTCGGACAGGGCGCCGGTGTAGTTCTCCAGTCCGGCCCAGACCTCCTCACGGGCGCCGGCGCCCAGCCCGAGGCCGGACACCTGCACCTTGCGGAAGCTGAGCCAGACGGCGTACCCGATGGGCAGCGCGAAGAACAGGGCGAACAGGAGGATCGCGGGGATCAGGAACGCGTACGGGGCCCCCTTGACCCCGTACGACGTCCGGCGGGCCGGGGACTTCACTCCGCGACTCCGAAGCCCTGCTTCTTCAGGTCGGCGACCGTGTCCTGCTGCATGGTGTCCAGGGCGGCGGTGAAGTCCGACTTGTTCTTCGCGGCGGCACCGAAGGCGTCCTTGAACGTCGTGTAGGCGACGTTGACGTTCGGTCCCCAGGCGGACGGCGCGGTGGTCTCCGCGATCGCGGCGGCCTTCTTGTAGAAGTCGGGCTGGTTGGCGAAGTACTCGGGCGGGCTCATGAAGGCGCCGCTGAGCTGGGCCGAGGTGGAGGCCGGGTAGATGCCGCCCTCCTTCGCCAGCGCGTTCAGCGCGTCGCCGTCGGTGTTCAGCCAGGCGGCGAACTTCGCGGCGGCCTCCTTGTTCTTCGAGTCGGTGGTCACACCGGTGGAGGAACCGCCCCAGCTGCCGGTGCGGCTCTCGCCGTCGCTCCACTGGGGGAGCGGGGCCATGGCCCACTTGCCCTTGGTGTCGGGCGCGGCCGTGGTCAGCGTCCCCGGCGCCCACACCGCGCTCACCCACGCGATCTGCTTGCCGGTGTTGAGCGCCTTGTTCCAGGCCGGGGTGTACATCGGCTGGTTGTCGACGGCGCCCTCCTTCACCAGGCCGCCCCAGAACTCGGCGACCTTCTTGGTGGCGTCGTCGTCGATGCCGACCTTCCACTTGTCGCCGGAGGTGGTCCACCACTGGGCGCCGGCCTGCTGGGCGAGGCCCGCGAACAGGCCGGAGTCGTTGGCGGAGAAGGTGGTCAGGTCCTTGTCGGGGGCCGCCTTCTTCAGCTTGCGCGCGGTCTCGGCGAACTCCTCCCAGGTGGCCGGGACGGAGAGCCCGTACTCCTTGAACAGGTCCTCGCGGTAGTAGAACATCATCGGCCCGATGTCCTGCGGGACCGCGTAGACGGCGTCCGTGCCGAGCGTGGTCTGCTGCCAGACGCCGTCGGCGAACTTGCTCTTCGCGTCGCCCACGGTGTCGCCTATGTCGGCGAGCGCGTCGTTGCTGACCAGCGTGGGCAGCGCCTGGTACTCCGCCTGCACCAGGTCGGGCGCCTTGCCGGCCTTGTGCGCGGTGAGGATCTTGGTGACCAGTGTGTCGCCGGACGCCTGCTTCTTCACCGTGACGGTGATCTGCTCCTTCTTGCCCGGCCCCTTGTTCCACAGGTCGACGACCTTGTCCATGCCGGGGGTCCAGGTCCAGTACGTCAGTGAGACCGGTCCCGACTGGGCTTCGCCGTCGTCGGACGACGAGCCGCAGGCGGCGAGTGCGGTGGCGCCGAGCGCGACGGCGACGGCGGAACTCACGAGGCGACGGCGCTTCGTGTACGGCATGGAACTCTCCCCTGACCTGGGGTCCTCGCCTGCTGCGAGAACCTGCCATGCTTCTGTGAGCGTTCACAGTAGAGAAACATCCCGGACACTTGTCAATGGTTGTTGCTGTGCGGTTATGTTGGCCCCGCACCGCCGAAAATGTGTGTGCACGTTCCCAAAAGATCGACACATCGGGAGAGAATCCATGCCGGAGACCACCCCCAGGGGCCTCACCGGGCTCGCCTTCGGTGGGGACTACAACCCCGAGCAGTGGCCGGAAAACGTCTGGGACGAGGACGTACGGCTGATGCGGGAGGCCGGCGTCACCATGGTGAGCGCCGGGATCTTCTCCTGGGCCCTGCTGGAGCCCGCGCCCGGCGCGTACGACTTCGGCTGGCTCGACCGCAACCTCGACCTGCTCCACGGAGCCGGCATCCGCGTCGACCTGGGTACGCCCACCGTGGCGCCGCCCGCCTGGTTCTACCGAGCCCACCCCGACGCGCTGCCCGTCACCGAGGACGGCGTGCGCCTGGAGTTCGGCTCCCGCGGCGTCATCTGCCACAGCAACGCCGACTACCGGGCCGCCGCCGCGAACATCACCACGAAGCTCGCCGAGCGCTACGGCGGCCACCCCGCGCTCGCGATGTGGCACGTCCACAACGAGTACGGCGTCCCCGTCTCCGCCTGCTACTGCGACTCCTGCGCCGCCCACTTCCGCCGCTGGCTGGAGCGGGAGTACGGCACGGTCGACGCCGTCAACGAGGCCTGGGGGACCGCCTTCTGGGGCCAGCGCTACGCCGCCTTCGACGAGATCAACCCGCCGCGCCGGACCCCGACGGTCGGCAACCCGGCCCAGGCTCTGGACTACCGGCGGTTCGCCGACGCCACCATGCGCGAGAACTTCACCGCCGAGCGGGACATCCTGCACCGCCTCTCACCCGGCGTCCCGGTCACCACCAACTTCATGACCGCCCTCAGCCAGTGCGACTCCGTCGACTACTGGGCCTGGGGCCGCGAGGTGGACCTCGTCACCAACGACCACTATCTGATCACCGACGGCCGCCGCACCCACGTCAACCTCGCCATGGCCGCCGACCTCACCCGCTCCGTCGCCGGCGGCGCCCCCTGGCTGCTGCTCGAACACTCCACCTCGGGCGTCAACTGGCAGCCCCGCAACCCCGCCAAGGCCCCCGGCCAGATGGCCCGCAACTCCCTCGCCCATGTGGCCCGCGGCTCCGAGGGCGCGATGTTCTTCCAGTGGCGCCAGTCCCGGCGCGGCGCCGAGAAGTTCCACTCCGCGATGCTGCCGCACGGCGGCACGGAGACCCGTGTCTTCCGCGAGGTGACCGAACTCGGCGCGGCGATCGACTCGTTGACCTCGATCCGGGGCACCCGCACCGAGGCCGACGTCGCCGTGCTGTGGGACTGGCACTCCTGGTGGGCGCAGAACCTCGACTGGCGCCCCAGCGAGGACCACGACGCCCGCGAACGCGCCGACGCCTGGTACGAGGCCCTCTACGACCACCACCTCACCGTCGACTTCGCCCACCCCGAAGCCGACTTGTCGAGGTATCCCCTTGTCGTCGTACCGGCCCTGTACCTGATGACGGAGGCGGCCGGGAACAACCTCAGGGAGTACGTCGAGAACGGCGGCACCCTCGTGGTGTCGTACTTCTCCGGCATCGTCGACGAGCACGACGCCGTGCACGAGGGCCCCTACCCGGGCGCCCTGCGCGACGTCCTCGGCCTGACCGTCGAGGAGTTCTCCCCCCTCCTCCAGGGCGAACGGGTCCGCCTGACCGGCCCCGACGGCGCGGAACTCGACGCCGACGTGTGGACGGAGTTCGTGGTGCCGCGGGGCGCCGAGACGGTGTGGACGTACGCCGACGGCCTGACCGGGGGACGCCCGGCCGTCACCCGGCACCGCCTCGGCGAGGGCACCGCCTGGTACGTCTCCACCCGGCTCGGCGCCGAGGGCCTCGCCGGCCTGCTCGGCCGGGCCGCCGAGGACGCCCGGATCGCCCCGCGCGCCGACCTGCCCCGCGATGTCGAAGTGGTGCGCCGCGCGGGCGAGTCGGGCGCCTTCCTGTTCGCGATCAACCACACCGCCACCGACGCCAAGGTGCCGCTGGACACCCCCGGCACCGAGCTGCTGACCGGTGAACGCGCCGCGGGCCGCCTCGCGGTCCCGGCAGGAGCCGTCCGGGTCGTACGACTCGACGGCTGAGCCGCGACTCCCCTCCGCCCGCGTGAGCACACAGGCCGCGGGCGGAGGGGCCTCGCCCTCGCCCTCCGGGCGCAGGGCGCCCCCCTCCCCACGTCGAAGGGACGACGAACGCCCATGTTCCATCCCAGACGCACACTCCGGGCCCTGCTGCCGCCGCTCGTGGCCGGGCTCGCCCTCACCGCCCTGCCCGCCCAGACCGCGACGGCCGCGAGCACGCTCACCAACGGCGGCTTCGAGACCGGCGGTTCCGGCACCGCCACCCCGGCCGGCTGGTCCGAGTACGGCGACACGGCCGCCTCGTACACGGAGTCCGGCGGCCACAGCGGCGGTCACCGCCTGTCCCACTGGTCGTCCTCGGCCTACAAGGTGGAGACGTACCAGTACCTGTCCGGTCTGGCAGGCGGCGACTACAAGCTCACCGCCTGGGTCCGCTCGGGCGGCGGCCAGAACTCCGCGTACCTCGCCCTGAAGAACTGCGGCGGCGCCGAGCAGCGCACCGACCTGCCGGTCTCCGACTCCGGATGGATACGGATCGTCGTGCCGGTGAAGGTGACCGGCAGTCAGTGCACGGTCAGCGTCAACAGCGACGCGAACGCCGGCAACTGGATCAACGTCGACGACCTGAGCTTCGTCCGGGGCACCTCGGGTCTGGCGGTCAAGGGCGCCGACATCTCCTCCCTGCCCAAGAGCGAGGCCAAGGGCGGGGTCTACCGGACCGCGTCCGGCGCCACCGGCGACCCGGTCGCGATCCTGAGGTCCGCCGGCATGAACTACGCCCGCCTGAAGGTCTGGGTGAACCCGGCCGACGGCTACAACGACAAGGCGCACGTCCTCGCCGTGGCCAAGCGGATCAAGGCGCAGGGCATGAAGCTGCTCGTCGACTTCCACTACTCGGACGCCTGGGCCGACCCGGGCAAGCAGAACAAGCCCGCCGCCTGGGCCGGACACGGCTACGGGCAGCTGAAGAAGGACGTCCACGACCACACGTACGACGTCCTCGACGCCCTCAAGAGGCAGGGCACCACCGCCGACATGGTCCAGGTCGGCAACGAGATCAACGGCGGCACGCTGTGGAACGAGGGCTCCACCGACAACTGGCCCCAACTCGCCGGCCTGCTCAACTCCGGCTACGACGCCGTCAAGGAGGTCAGCCCGTCCACGGTCGCCGCGCTGCACCTCGCCGAGGGCGGTGACCTCGACGGCACCCGCTGGTGGTTCGACAACGCGGTCTCCCACGGCGTGAAGTTCGACGCCATCGGCCTGTCGTACTACGGCTACTGGCACGGCACGCTGTACGACTTCCAGACGACCCTGGACGACGCGGCCGGCCGCTACGGCAAGCCCGTCTTCGTCGCCGAGACGGCCTACCCCTTCCGTCTCGACAGCGAGGACGGCCTCGAGAACATCATCGACCTCGAGGGTGAACTCGTCCCCGGCTACCCGGCGTCCACCACCGGGCAGACCCGCTGGATGAACGACGTGGCGAGCATCGTGGAAGCCGTCCCGAACGGCCGTGGCCTCGGCGTCTTCTACTGGGAGGCCACCTGGACCGCCCGCGCCGGCAACGGCTGGGACCCCGCCGACCCGTCCTCCGGCAACGGCTGGGAGAACCAGGCGCTGTTCGGCTACGACGACCGCGCGCTGCCCGCGACGGCCTGGTTCCGCCACCGGTGAGCCCGCCGGCCCCGCCCCGCAGACCGGGGGCGGGGCCGAACGGCCTTTAGCCGCAGGCCCATTGGGTCCCGGACAAGGTGCGGTCGGACCGGGACACGGAGCCCCCGCTCACGGCAGAGTGGAAGGGCTCCGGAGCGCGAGGCCCGGCGCGGAGGTGTACGAGATGCTGAGGACCCCCGTCGACGGGACACGACTGCGCGTCCTGACGCTGCTGAGGGAACAGGACGCGCCGGCCGACGGCCTGACCGCGGAGGCCGTCGCCGCACGGCTCGGTCTGCCCCACCCGGCCGCCCTCACCCACCTGCGGCTGCTCATGGCCCTCGGCCTGCTGCGCACCGACGGCTCCGGCGCCCGTGTGCGCTACCGGCGCGACGAGGCGCGGATCGCCGAGGTGGCGCGGCTGTTCGAGAAGGACTGGTAGCGCGTGGGGCCGCGACATGACCCGCCGCGTTCCGGGACGTTAGGCTGATCCCGAGCGAGTGGGAGACGTACGACGGTGACAGCCCCGGAGACCGAGAGCCCTCGGGCCCGCCCCGCCTTCCGCGCCCGGGCCCCCGTCGTCGCCGCCGTCGCGCTCGGTGGGGGAGCGGGAGCGGCGGCCAGGTACGCGGCCTCCCTGTGGTGGCCGACACCGGCGCACGGGTTCCCCTGGACGATCCTCTGGGTCAATGTCGCCGGCTGCGCCGTCATCGGCGTGTTCATGGTGACCATCACCGAGGTCCGCGCCGCCCACCCCCTGCTCCGCCCGTTCTTCGGCACCGGCGTCCTCGGCGGCTTCACCACCTTCTCGACGTACGCCGTCGACATCCGGAACCTGCTCGACGGCGGCAGGGCGGGCGCCGGACTCGTGTACCTCGCGGTGACCCCGCTCGCGGCGCTCGCCGCCGTGTGGACGGCCGCCACGGCGACCCGCCGCATCCTGATCAGGAGGCAGCCATGACCCGGCTGACCGGCACCGTCCTCCGCCTGACCGTGTACGTCGGCGAGAACGACACATGGCACCACCGGCCCCTCTACTCGGAGATCGTCCACCGGGCCCACGCGGCCGGGCTCGCGGGGGCCAGTGTCTTCCGCGGCGTCGAGGGCTTCGGCACCTCCTCCGTCGTCCACACCTCCCGGCTGCTCTCCCTCAGCGAGGACCTGCCGGTGGCGGTCGTCCTGGTCGACACCGACGAGCGCGTACGGGCCTTCCTGCCGGAACTCGACGGGCTGGTCGGCGAGGGCCTGGTCCTCCTCGACCGCTGCGAGGTCGTCCGGTACGCGCGCCGCGGCGACGGCACCGGTGCCACGGACCGGACGGACGGGGCGCCGCGGTGAACTGGCTGTACGTGGTGCTGGGCGCCATGGCCGGCGCCCCGCTGCGCTATCTCACCGACCGCGCGGTGCAGTCCCGCCACGACTCGGTGTTCCCCTGGGGAACCTTCACGGTCAACGTCACCGGCAGCCTGGTCCTCGGCCTGCTCACCGGCGCGGTGGCCGCGGGCGCGGCCGACTCCCGCCTTCAGCTGCTCCTCGGCACGGGCCTGTGCGGCGCCCTGACCACCTACTCCACCTTCTCCTACGAGACCCTCCGCCTGACCGAGACCGGCGCCCGCGGCTACGCCGCCGTGAACGTGGCGGCGAGTGTGACGGCCGGCCTGGGCGCGGCCTTCGCGGGCGCGGCCCTGGCCGAGGCGGTGTGGGGTTAGGCCTTGTCGCGCAGCGGCTCCCCGACCTGCCTGAGGTGGCGCAGGGCCTGACGGTGCGAGGCGAGCAGACCCGTCCGGCAGTACGGGATGCCCAGCTCGGCGCAGTACCGCTCGGTGATGACCTGGGCCCGGCCGAGGGCCGGCGTCGGCATGCCGGGGAACAGGTGATGCTCGATCTGGTGGTTCAGCCCGCCCATGAACACGTCGATGAACACCCCGCCGTCGACGTTGCGGGAGGTGAGGACCTGGCGGCGCAGGAAGTCCAGCTCGGTGCCCTCCTCGATCATCGGCATGCCCTTGTGGTTGGGGGCGAACACGGAGCCCAGGTAGATCCCGAACAGCCCCTGGTGCACGGCGATGAACGCGAGCGCCTTGCCGGGGGAGAGGACCAGGAACAGACCGCCGAAGTACACGGCGAAATGGACGACCAGCAGCGTCCCCTCCAGCACCGGCCGTTTCATCGACGGGCTGCGCAGGGCCTTGAAACTGCTGAAACTCAGATTGAGGCCCTCCAGGGTCAGCAGCGGAAAGAAAAGGGCCGCCTGGTGCTTTCCGATGAACCGCGCCGGCCCCTTCGCCTGTTTCGCCTGACGCCGCGACCACACGATGATGTCGGGAGCGACATCCGGGTCCTTCTTCTCGTGATTGGGGTTCGCGTGGTGGCGCGTGTGCTTGTTCGTCCACCAGCCGTAGCTCATGCCCAGCAGCACATTGGCCACCAGCAGCCCGCCGGTCTCACTGGGGCGCCGGCGGGAGAACACCTGGCGGTGGGCCAGATCGTGCGCGGCCAGCCCGAGCTGCCCGAACACCACGGCCAGAGCGGCGGCGACGATCAGCTGGCTCCAGCTGTCACCCAGGACGAGAAAAGCGGCGACACCGCCCGCGAGCGCCATTCCCACGGCCCCGAAGCGCAGCGTGTAATAGAGAGGGCGGCGCCGCAGCAGACCCGCTTCGGCCATGCGCCGTGACAATTCGGAAAAGTCGCTTCCCTTTTCGCGTGCGGGCGGGACAGCGGTGAGTACCGTCGGATCGACCATGCGCTTGAGTATGTGAACGATTTCCGCGGAGCGGAATGACGTTGGCCCCCGGAGGGGGAGTGACGGGACCCCCCGACAGGGGGTGTGGCTGACCCCACCCTCCCGGCACGGGCCCTTCGCTTGACAGCGCCCGCACCGCCCCCGCACCATCGGTCCCGTGAACCTGTCAGACAGCCAGACAGGTGGTGCGGGTCCGCGGCGCGTCAGCGCGATGGAAGCGGTCCTCTCCCACCTCCGCGGCGCCATCGAACGCGGCGAGTACGCGATCGGCGACAAGCTGCCCTCCGAGGCGGAACTGTGCCGCACCCTCGAGGTCTCCCGGCCCGTGCTGCGCGAGGCGCTGCGGGCCCTGCAGACCATGGGCCTGACCGTGTCCAGGACCGGCAAGGGCACCTTCGTCGTCGCCGACGCCGTCGAGGACCCCACCTTCGGCGACTACGCGGCCAGCGACCTGCTCGAGGTGCGCCGGCACATCGAGATCCCGGTCGCCGGGTACGCCGCCGAGCGCCGCACCCCGGAGAACCTGGACCGGCTGACCCGTCTGCTGGACCGGATGGAGCACGAGACCGACACCATGGCGTGGGTCGCGATGGACACCCTCTTCCACCTCGCCGTGGCCGAGGCCGCCCAGAACCCGGTCTTCCGCCGGGTCATCGAGGAGATCCGGGACGCGCTGGCCCGCCAGTCCGCCTTCCTCAACGAACTCGGCGGACGCCGTGAGCAGTCCAACCGCGAGCACCGGGCGATCGTCGAGGCACTGACCGACGGCTCCGCGCACGACGCCGTCGAGGCCATGACCCACCACCTCGACCGCGTCGAGACGACCCTCACCGACATCGTGCGCCCCGCGCGCACGCCGGCCCACGACTCCCCCCAGGCAGTGTGATGTACAGCACCATCCCCGCGGACGCCCCCCTGATCCGCGAACCCCTCCACGCCCCCGTCGCCCACCTGATACGCGGCGGGGTCGTCGAAGGCGTCCACCACGGCTCCGTCGTCGTCCTCGGAGCCGACGGCGAGGTCGGCTTCCGGCTCGGCGACATCGAGGCCGCCTGCTACCCGCGCTCCGCGCTCAAGCCCGTCCAGGCGGTGGCGATGGTCCGCGCGGGGCTGCCGCTCGACGGCGAACTGCTGTCGCTCGCCGCGGCCAGCCACTCCGGCGAGGAACGCCACCTGGCCGGCGTCCGGCGCGTCCTCGAACTCGCCGGGCTGACGGAGGACGACCTCCGCAACGTCCCCGACCTGCCGTTCGACCCGGTCGTCCGGGACACCTGGGTGCGCGAGGGCCGCCCGCCGTCCCGGCTCGCACAGAACTGCTCCGGCAAGCACGCCGCCATGCTGTACACGGCCAGGCTGAACGGCTGGTCCCTCGACGACTACCTCGACCCCGCCCACCCCCTCCAGCAGGCGATCGCCGAGATCGTCGAGGACCTCACCGGGCAGCGCGTCGCCACGGTCACCGTCGACGGCTGCGGCGCGCCGTTGTTCGCGGTCTCCCTGCGGGGTCTCGCCCGTGCCGCCGCGCGGATCACCACCGCCGCGTCGGGCACCCCTGAGGCGTGCGTCGCCGACGCGATGCGGGAGCACGCGGAGATGGCCTCCGGGTCGGGACGGGACGTGGCCGCGCTGATGCGGGCGGTGCCGGGGTTGCTCGTCAAGGACGGCTTCGAGGGCGTGCAGGTCGCCGCGCTGCCGGACGGGCGGGCGGTTGCCGTGAAGATCGCGGACGGGGCGGGGCGGGCGCGGGTCCCCGTGGCGGCGGGTGCGCTCGTGCGGGCCGGGGTGGATCCGTCCCTGCTCGGGGAGTTCCGGGGTGAGGTGTTGCTCGGGGGTGGGCGGCCGGTCGGGCAGGTGCGGCCGGTCCCTGCGCTGGATTCGGTGACCGCACCGGCGTTGACGTGATTCGCGCAGTTCCCCGCGCCCCTTGGAATCGGTTGCGGATTCGCGTTCTGCTGCGGGCCGTTGGGGGCTGGTCGCGCCCACGCGGCGGAGCCGCATGTCGAATACGGCCCCGCGCCCCTTTCGGGGCGCTGCCCTTACCGCTGATCTGTAGGTACCGGGCCCCATCTGAGGCGCAGGTACAGTGACACGCTCGCGGCGCCCAGGAGGGCGGCCGCGACGATGGTCCAGGTGACCGGGCGGGTCGGGGTGCCGTGGCTCCGGGCCACGGGAGTCGTGGCGGGCTCCGCCTGAGGGCCGGCCGGCGGGCCGGGGCGCAGGGCGTCCAGGGAGCCCACCGGGGTCACGTGCCCGATCGCCTCGAAGCCCCAGTCCAGCAGCGTGCGGGCCTCCTCGTACACCGCGTGGCCGCCGCCCGACCGGGGGTTCATGACCGTCACCACAAGAGTGTGACCGTCCCGGTGTGCCGCGGCCACGAGGGTGTTGCCGGCGTTGCCGGTGTAGCCGTTCTTGATGCCGAGCAGACCTTCGTAGGGTTCGACGCCGTCCGCGCCGGTGAGCAGCCGGTTGGTGTTCACGATGCCGTACGAGCCGCCGTCGCGGGCCGGGAACAGCGCCTCGTGCCGGGCGCAGTACCGTGCGAACTCGTCGTTGCGCAGCCCCGCCCGGCCGAACACCGCCAGGTCGTACGCCGACGACACCTGGCCGGGTGCGTCGTAGCCGTCGGGTGACTTGACCCGGGTGTCGCGGGCGCCCAGCGCGCGGGCCTTGGCCTGCATCCGCTCGGCCGTGGCCCGCCAGCCCCCGCTGAGCGCGGCCAGCACGCGCACGGCGTCGTTGCCGGAACTGAGGAAGACCCCGTTCCACAGGTCGGACACCCGGTACGTACGGTTCTCCACGACCCCGACGAGGCTGCTGCCGGGGCCGATGCCCGCCAGTTCCTCCTCGCCGACCCGGTGCCGGATGCCGGCCGGGAGGATCGGCAGCACGGTGAGCGCGAACAGCGTCTTGAGCGTGCTGGCCGGCGGCAGCCGGCGGTGCGCGTCGTGCGCCGCCAGTACGTCGCCGGTGCGGGCGTCGGCGACCAGCCACGACAGGGCGGACGGATCCGGGACCTCGGGTGCCCCCGGGCGCGGGCGGACGTGGGTGCCGGGCCGGTACAGCAGTGACCCGGCCGTCACCCGCGGCCCAGGGTCGACGCCGGCGATCGCCGCGGCGGGCGCCGTCACCAGCAGGCTCGCCGTGCAGAGCACACAGGTCGACACGGCAGCCCGCGAAGTAAATCCGATAGTCATACCGCAAACGTAGGAATGGACCCCCGAATCACCGCGCTGCCCCGGCCGGGGGCCGTCCGCGAGCACCCGGATGCCACACGCCGACGGCGCCTCAGCCGCCCGGCAGGGTCGGCTGGACGCGCCGCAGGAACGCCGCGTTGTCGGGGGTCTCACGCATCCGGCCCAGCAGGGTCTCCAGGTCGGCCAGCCCGTCCCGCGACCGCAGCACGCGCCGCAGTCCCCGTACGGCGGTCAACTCGACCGGGGTGAGCAGCAGTTCCTCGCGACGGGTGCCCGATCCTGTGATGTCGACGGCGGGGAACAGCCGCCGCGCGGCGGCCTCGCGGCTCAGCCGGAACTCCATGTTGCCGGTGCTCTTGAGCTCCTCGAACCAGAACTCGTCGGCCCGGGAGCCGGTCTCCACCAGGGCGGAGGCGAGAATCGTGAGCGAGCCGCCCTCCTCGGCCTGCCGGGCGGCGCCGAAGAACCGCTTGGGCCCGAGCAGCGCGGAGGCGTCGACACCGCCGCTGAGGGTGCGGCCACCGGACGCGGCCGCGTTGTTGTACGCCCGGCACAGCCGGGTCAGCGAGTCGAGGAGCACGACGACGTCCTCGCCCGCCTCGACCAGCCGCCTGGCCCGCTCGATCACCAGCTCGGCGAGCGCGATGTGCTCCTTGGCGGGCCGGTCGAAGGTCGAGGCGTACACCTCGCCGCGCACCGAGCGCCGCATGTCGGTGACCTCCTCGGGGCGTTCGTCGAGCAGCACCACCATCAGCCGGCACTCGGGGTGGTTGCCGGCGACGGCCGCCGCGAGCTGCTGGAGGAGGACGGTCTTGCCGGTCTTGGGCGGCGCCACGAGCAGCCCGCGCTGCCCCTTGCCGACCGGCGCGAGCAGATCGGCGACCCGCCCGGCGAGGCCGGACGCCGGGTGCTCCAGGCGCAGCCGCCGGTGCGGGTGGAGCGGCGTCAGGTCGCGGAAGTGGCGCCGGTCGCGCAGTGCGTCGGGCGTGCGGCCTTCGACGCGGGTGACCTCGGTCAGGGCGTGCCGGTCGCCGCGCACGCCCTCCACGAGATCGCCCTTGCGCAGGCCGTGGCGGCGCAGCAGCGCGGGGGAGACGGACGGGTCGGAGGGGGAGGGCAGGCAGTTCTCGGCGCGCAGCCGCCCCTTCCCGGCCGCGTCGATGTCCAGGACACCGCTGACGAGCTGGGGCCGCTGCCGTACGGGAGGGTGATCGAGTGTGGTGGTGGTCATGGGGGTCGGTCCTTTCGCGGACGACGGACAGGGACGTGCGGTGGGAAGGAGGGAAACCGCGCGGGGAGGGCGGACACGCGCCTCCGGGCGGCGGAGAACAGCACCCCGGTCACGGCGGGAGGAGACCCGGCCGACGAGGTGGTGCGGGAAAGCCGTACGCCGGTCGGACACGACGGGCGGAAGCGGCGAACCGAAGTGATGTGCGAGGAGGAACTGGCACCGACGCCCGAACAAGAGGGGGCGTTACACGAGTGCTGCATGCACTGTACCACCCGGTGCGGTGGTGGGTCGGGAAAACGAGGTCCGTACGGACGACGGGCCCGCCGGTGACGACCGGCGGGCCCGTGTCGGAGTCTCGCTCCCGCGCGGGTTCAGGCGGGGTTCTCTCCCGCCTCGCGGGCGATCCGCTCGAACCGCGCCCCCATGGCCGCCGCGAGCGCCTGCGCACCCGACAGCGGACGCACCATCACGGTCAGCTCGTCGATGCGCCCGTCGTCGTCGACGTGGAGGAAGTCGCAGCCGTCGATCCGGCGGTCACCCACCCGCGCGGTGAACACGAGCGCGTGGTCACGGCCGCCCGCGTCGCCGATCTCGCGCACATACCGGAAGTCCTCGAAGACCTCCGCGACCGCGCGCAGGATCGCCCCGGTGACCGCTCTGCCGGTGTACGGCTTGAACACGACCGGGCTGGTGAAGACGACGTCCTCCGCCAGCAGCGCCACGGCGGCGTCGAGGTCATGGGCCTCCACCGCCTCCCGGAATGCTCGCATCACGGCTCCTGTAGTCAACTTGTTGAATAGGTGCGGATGACAATAATCACTCACTGCTAACGTGTCCACGTGTCCCTCAAGTACGCCGTCCTGGCCGCCCTCCTGGAGGGCGAGGCCTCGGGCTACGAGCTGTCCAAGATCTTCGACGTCTCGTTCGCCAACTTCTGGGCCTGTACGCCCCAGCAGCTCTACCGGGAACTCGAACGGCTGGCGGGGGACGGGCTCGTCGAGGCCCGGGTGGTACGGCAGGAACGCCGCCCGGACAAGCGGATGTTCACCCTCACCGAGTCCGGCCGCGACGACCTGCGCGCCTTCGCCGCCGAGCCGCCCCGGCGGCCCACCGCCATCCGCGACGAACTCCTGATCAAGATCCAGGCCATGGACGGTACGGACCCCGGGGCCACGGCCGCGCTGCTCGAGGAACGGATGGCGTGGGCGCGCGGCAAACTCGCCCGCTACGCGCGTGTGCGCGAACGCCTGCTGGACGGCCGCTCCGAGGAGCAGTACCTGAGCGAGGCCGACCGGGTCGGACCGTATCTCACCCTGCTGGGCGGAATCGCCTTCGAGGAGGAGAATCTGCGCTGGTGCGAGCGGGTGCTGACCGTGGTGCGCGGCCGTGCTCCCCTAGGCTGACCGGATGTTCAGCCCCGAAGGCCCCCGGCTGCGCGAACTCGCCGTCCAGGCGCTGTCGTCCGTGGAACGCGGCTACGACCTCCTCGCGCCGAAGTTCGACCACACCCCCTTCCGTACGCCCGACTCGGTGCTCGACGCCACCACGGAGGCACTGCGGCGGGCAGGACCCTTCGACGCCGGGCTCGATCTGTGCTGCGGCACCGGCGCGGGCGTCGACGTACTGCGGCAGGTGTGCCGGGGGAGCGTCACCGGCGTGGACTTCAGCACCGGCATGCTGACCGTCGCGCGGGAACGCGTCCGGCCGCCGGGGCCGGCGACCGGCTGGGTGCGGGCGGACGCGCGGGCACTGCCGTTCGGTCCGGTCTTCGACCTCGTGGTCAGCTTCGGCGCGTTCGGCCACTTCCTGCCGCGTGAACTGCCGGGGCTGTTCGCGCAGGTCCACTCGGTGCTCCGGCCGGGCGGACGCTTCGTCTTCCCCGTGGTCGCGCCGCCCCGGCCGGGCTCGCTCACGTACGGGATGCTGCTGGGGTTCGACGCCGTGATGCGGGTGCGCAACGCGGTGTGGCGCCCGCCGTTCGTCATGTACTACCGCGCCTTCCGCTTCGGTGCCGTGCGGCGCGAGCTGACCCGGGCCGGGTTCCGGGTGGAGTCGTGGGCACTGCCCGAGTTCGGACGGCGCCGGGACGGCAGTCCATGGGTCCGGCTGGTCGTCGCCGGACGCCCCGGACCCGGTCAGACCGCCGCCGGGACCGTGAACTCGTAGACCAGGACGTCCTCCTGGGCGTCCATGACGAGTTCGGTGATCTCCAGCGGGCGGGCGTACTGGTCGTGCACCCGCCGGGTGACCCGGACCGACGGCGTCCCCGCGACCGGCGTGATCGTGTCGCGGTGATGCAGGGTCAGACCCGCCCGGCGCATCCAGTCGTAGGCCCGCCGCAGCTCCGCCGCACCGGTGCCGTCGGCCCGGTCGCGGTAGCGGCCCAGCTCCTCGACCTCCGCGAGCGCCACGGCGGAAAACGATGTCACCGCCGCCCGCAGCTCCCGCCCGTCGGCCGACGCCGACCAGTAGCGGTGCACCAGCGTCGGCCGGGCCGGGGCCACTCCCAGGGCCTCGGCGTGCCCGGGCGGCGGAGCCTCCCAGGCCACGGTGGCCCTGGCCACCGCGCCCCGGCCGGCCCACCGCGCGCCGAGCGGGAAACCGGACGACGCCGGCGTCTCCACCGGCGGGCCGGGCAGCGTGGCATGGCTGCCCCGCCGGTCGGTGGCGACCAGCCCGTCACGGCGCAGCACCTGCAGCGCCTGCCGTACGGTCTCCCTGCTCACCTCGAAGTGCTCGGCCAACTGCCGCTCGCCTGGAAGGCGTTCGCCGGGCGGAATCGTTCCGTCCCGCAGTTCGCCGAGCAACTCCGTGGCGATCCTCCGGTAGAGGGGCTCACCTTCGGTGGGCGAGTGGTCGTGCGGGGTGGTGCGGGCCATGCCGCGCCTCCTGTTGGTGACGGTCCGTAGCGGTGCGGGCTCGTTGTGCCACCACATCTACCATTGGTCTACACCAGCAGGGAAGGGTGGTCCGGCAGTTCGGCCGGAACCGTACGGTCCCTCAGATGTACGAGCGCATCCAGCGCAGCTTGGCCGCCTCCTGGAACGCGCCGCCGCCCTCGTGGTCGTTGAAGTCGTACACCTCGATCGCCTTGTCGTCGTGCGCCCAGGCGTTGAAGGCCCCGAACACCGTGGAGGGCGGGCAGGTCTGGTCCTCCAGGGCCGCCGAGAACAGGGCGGGCGCACCGCCGCGGGCGGCGAAGTGCACGCCGTCGAAGTAGGACAGTGTGCGCAGGGCGTCCTCGAAGCGGCCGCGGTGCGTCTTGAGGTAGGAGCCGATCTCCCGGTACGGCTGCCGGTCGGTGAGCGTCGTCGCGCGCGGGAAGTCGCAGAGGAACGGCACGTCCGGCGCGATGCCGGCCAGGTCCGGGACCAGACCGCCCACCGCGATGGTGATGCCCCCGCCCTGGCTGGCGCCCACGGCGACCGTGCGGCTCGCGTCGGTCAGCGGGTGCGACCGCGCCGCCTCCACCGCCCGTACGGCGTCCGTGAACACCCGGCGGTAGTAGTAGTTCTCGGGCGCGTCGATGCCGCGTGTCATGAAACCGGGGTACGCCGGAGCGCCGCCCACCGGGTCCGCCGTACCGCCGCCGGCGCCCCAGGCGCTGCCCTGGCCCCGGGTGTCCATCACGAAGTGGGCCCGGCCCGTGGACGCCCACAGCAGGTGCTCGTGCGGCAGTCCGCGGCCACCGCCGTAGCCGATGAACTCCACCACCAGCGGCAGCGGGGCGTCGGCGTCGGCGGGCAGCGTCAGCCAGCCCTTGACGGGGTGACCGCCGAACCCGGCGAACGTCACGTCGAAGACGCGCACCGTCGACAGTCCCGTGTCGACCGGCTCGAAACGGGCGTCCAGATCGTGCTCGCGCGCCTCGTCGAGCGTCTTGGACCAGAACGCGTCGAAATCCTCGGGCGCGGTGGACGCGCTGCGGTACTCGCGCAGTTCGTCGAGGGGAAGGTCGAACAGGGCCATCAGGGACCGCCTTCGTGAAGAGACAGTGCGAAGCGATGACACCGTACGTGGATCACCGGCGCCATCGCCAGAGGCTTCGGGGAAAGTCCCAGGTGGTGGGCATGGAAAGCGATTGCTGTCGGGGGTATCGGCGGAAGGTGGCCACCGGCTCAGACGCCGCGGTGCGTCCACTCCGGTCCGGTGCGGGCCCACTCCCGTTCCCACTCCGCCAGCCTGCGGCGCATCGTCGCCCCGCGCACCGCCCGGTGCGCGAGCAGCACCACGGCCGCGGTGCCTCCCGCGGCACCGGCCCCCATGCCGATGCCGTACTGCCACACCGAGGCGTCGTCGACCGGCGGCGGCACGTCGCGCCCACGGGAGTCGAACCACACGTGCACCACGTCGCCGGGGCGCGCGTTCGCCGGGACGCGGGCGACGGCGGTGCGCGGCCCCTCACCCGGCTCCGTCCAGCGCACATCCGCGCGGAACACATGCCGTCCGCCCGTCCGGGCGGAGGGCCGTACCAGTGCGGACCGCTCCACGACCTCGGCGCGCACACGGTGGCGGTCGGCGCGCTGCTCCAGGGCGGTCGCCCGCGCCTCACCGTGCGCCCACCAGGCGGCGACCGCCCCCGCCAGCGGTGCCACCACACACAGCAGCGCGGCGACGGCCAGCGCCGTCCACGCCTCGACGACGTCCGAGCGGCGGCACAGCGGGCTGCGCCGACGCCGGCACAGCACCCGCGTTCGCATCTCGGACCTATCTGCCGTCACCGAGGCCGGGGCACGGACGGCCGTACGCGACGGCGGCCCCCGGCGGCTCACTCCGCGGCGCGCGGCAGCCACGGAACAGCCCCGGCCGGGTGCCCGGCCGGGGCTGTGCGAAACGGCGGGCGCCCCGACGGGGACGTCCCGGTCAGCCGAAGCGCTCGATACGGATCCGCTCCACGGGCTGGCCGGCCGCCACGAGCAGCCTGGAGGCGTGCTCGGCAAAGGAGTTGGAGCCGCACACATAGGCCTCCCACCCGCCAGGAGGCTGTTTGGCCAGGAGCGGCGCCACATGTGCGGCCGCCATACGTCCCACGGGCACACCTTCCGGGGCGCTGCGGGTGAACACCCGGGTCGTCTCCGCGCCGAACTCCCGCGCGTAGATCAGCTCCTCGGGGCTGCGGGCCGAGACCACCAGGCGCAGCGGCAGTCTCATGTCCCGGGCCCGGTGGTACCGCACCATCGACATCAGCGGGACCACTCCGGAGCCGGCGCCCACCAGCAGCGCGGGCCGGTCGCCCGGCCAGGCGAAGAAGCCGCTGAGCGGGCCGCGCACCTCGACCCGGTCACCGGGGCGGGCCACCGTGTGGAACCAGCCCGAGACCTCGCCGTCCTCGACCCGGTCCAGGGTCAGCTCGAGGTGCCCGGAGTCGTCCGGCGCCGACGCGATCGAATAGTGGCGCTGGGCCACATAGCCGTCCTCGGCGGTCAGCCGCAGCAGCAGATGCTGACCGGGCACATGCCCCGGCCAGCCGGGTACGGCGAACCGGAAGGTCGTCGCCCGCGGGGTCTCGCGGCGGATCTCCGTCAGGGTCGCCGTCCGCCACACGGACGCGGTCTGCTCGTTCACGCCGATCCGTCCGGGCACCGCGAACCGCGTCGGCGGGGCGGAGCGCCCCGGTGCGGCCGGTGACGCCGGTGTCATGGGTGTCGTCGATGTCGTCCGCTCAGTCACCGGAGTACCGCTGCTCCTCCCAGGGGTTGCCGCGCGTGTGGTAGCCGTTGCCCTCCCAGAAGCCCGGCTCGTCGTGGTCGAGGAGCCGCAGCCCCGCGATCCACTTGGCGCTCTTCCAGAAGTACAGGTGCGGCACGATCAGCCGTGCCGGGCCGCCGTGCTCGGGAGACAGCGGCCGGCCGTCGTACTCCCAGGCGATCCAGGCGCGGCCGCCGGTCACATCCGCGAGCGGCAGGCTGGTGGTGTAGCCGGTGTGCGCATACGCGACCACATGTGTCGCCGACCCATGGGGCCGGACCATATGGAGAAACGCGTCCAGCGAGACGCCGCCGAACCGCACCCCGAACTTCGACCAGCTCGTCACACAGTGGATGGCCCCCTCGTACGCCGAGGCCGGCAGCGCGTGCGCCTGCTCCCAGTCCCAGGTGCGGGGCTCCGCCACCAGTCCGTCGATCCGGAAGGTCCAGTCGGCGGGCGCCAGGTCGGGTGTGACCTCGGCGGACAGGACGGGCCATTCGTCGCCCGCGTCGTACTGACCCGGCGGCAGTCCGGGATTGTGCACGCGAGGGCGGCCGGTGAAGCCTCGGGTGATGTTCACGTGATCGGCGATTCCGTTGCGACTGGTGCTCAAGTGTTTTTCGTGTTCAACCGTACGCGGTGTCCGCGACCGCTGCGGTGCCAGGCCGGTCACGGTCCCGCGGGCCGGTCCGCGAGGCGCTCCACGGAGGCCGCGCGGCGCATCCTGGCTCCCGGACCGGGATGCGCCGGCCGTCCTCCGCCGGCCGCACCACCCGCACCCGGCGGTCCTCCGGGCCAGGGCGCCGCCCGGCCGGGCCGGACCGCTCCGGCACGGTCACCCGGCGGCTCACCGCCGGCCTGTACGGCGCGTGAGGGCCGGGCGGCCGGCGGCCCCGCAGCCGCCGCTCGTCCCCGGCTGTCCGGGCGGCGCGTACGACACCGGCGGCAGCCCGGGGTGCGCACGCCCGGCCGACGCCCGGCCGACGCGCGGGCACGGCGGGCGCACGGGCACGGCGGGCGCGGACCGTCTTCCCGCGCCGGCCGGTCCCCGCGGTCCCGGCCGCGTCCGCCCGCGCACACCTCCCTCCGCCCGTCCGCGGACTCCGGCCCGGTCCCGGCGGCGGAGGACGCCTCGTCGGCGGGGCCGGGGCATTCGTGGCGGGCACGGGCCGAGCGGCTTCGTCCAGGACGCTGCTCCGCCCGCGCACACCTCCCTCCGCGGTCCCGGGTCCCGGATACGCCGTACGGCGGCGGTGATCGTCGGGTAGTGTGGCCGTCCGGCTGCGGACCGCCCCAGCCGCAGGACGTCCCGGAGGTGAGACCCATTACCGCTGTGTCAGGTCGGGTGCTCTCACCTCGAAGCGACGCGGGCCACCGGCAGTAGGTGGCCGCGAGAGCGCCCTTCGGCTCCCGAAAGGCCCAAGGCTCTTGCCGCACATGCCGTCTCCGTCATCCTCTCCCTCCGCCGTTCCACCGTCCTCGTCCCGGGACGCCGTCGTGGCCGCGCTCCGCGCCGCCGGTTGCGTCTTCGCCGAGGACGAGGCCGAGTTGATCCTCGCCGCCGCGCCCACCCCCCGGGACATCGCCCCGATGGTCGAGCGCCGGGCGGCCGGACTGCCCCTCGAACTCGTCGTCGGCTGGGCCGAGTTCCACGGCCGGCGCATCACCGTGGAACCCGGTGTCTTCGTGCCCCGCCGCCGCACCGAGTTCCTCGTCGAGCAGGCACTCGCCCAGGCGCCGGACGCGTCCGTCGTCGTGGACCTGTGCTGCGGCTCCGGCGCCGTCGGCGCGGCCCTGGCCGCCGGACTCGGCACGGTCGAGCTGCACGCCGCCGACATCGACCCGGCCGCCGTGCGCTGCGCCCGCCGCAACGTCGCCGGACTCGGCGGCCGGGTCCACACCGGCGACCTGTTCGCGGCGCTCCCCGGCGGGCTGCGGGGCCGCGTCGGCATCCTCGCGGCCAATGTGCCGTACGTGCCCAGTGACGAGATCGGCCTGCTGCCCCCGGAGGCCCGCGACCACGAGCCGCTGGTCGCGCTCGACGGCGGCGCGGACGGCCTCGACGTGCTGCGCAGGGTCGCCGCCGGGGCACCCGGCTGGCTCGCGCCGGGCGGCTGCCTCCTGGTGGAGACCAGCAGCCGCCAGGCCCCCGCCGCCGTCGACGCCTTCACCACCGCCGGCCTGCGCACCCGCCTGGCCACCTCCGACGAGCGGTACGCCCATGTCGTGATCGGTGTGAGGCCCTAGGCCCTGCCGCCACCTTCCCGCCCGGCGACGCCCGGTACGTACCGGGCGCCGCCGGGCCCGTACTCCGGGCGGACGACGGGAACGTGCCGGCAGGACCCGGGACCGCTCAGGGACCCGGTGTCGTCGCGCGGGCGATGAGCAGGGCCACGTCGTCGAAGTTGTCGGGTTCGTGCAGGGTGCGCAGGAGGAGGTCGCAGAGCTCCTCCAGGGAGTCGCCGGGGTGGTCCAGCAGGGCCAGCAGCCGGTCCAGGCGCTCGTCCAGCGGATGCCGGCGCGTCTCGACGAGACCGTCGGTGTAGAGCACCAGCAGATCGCCCGGTTCCAGCTCGACGGTGGTCGTGGAGAAGGCCACCCCGCCCACCCCCAGCGGCACCCCCGTGGGCAGATCGAGCAGTTCGGGAGCGTGCCCGGCCCGCACCCGGACCGGCGGCAGATGCCCGGCGTTGGCGATCGTGCACCGCCGCCCGCGGGGATCGTGGACGGCGTAGACACAGGTGGCGATCGCCTGGTCCAGGCCGCCGGTGATCCGGTCCAGGTGCTCCAGGAGGACGGCCGGATCGAGGCCGAGGGAGGCGAGGGTGTGGGTGGCCGTGCGCAGTCGGCCCATGGTGGCCGCCGCGGGGATGCCGCTGCCCATCACGTCCCCCACGACGAGGGCCGTCCTGTCGTCCTCCAGCGGGATCACGTCGAACCAGTCGCCGCCGACCTCGCTGGTGGCGCCCGCCGGCTGGTAGCGGGAGGCGACCTCCAGGCCGCCCGTCACGGACGGATGGCTCGGCAGCAGACTGCGCTGCAGGGTGAGGGCGGTGCCGCGGGCGTTCTGGTACCAGCGGGCGTTGTCGATCTGCACGGCCGCGCGGGAGGCCAGCTCCCGCGCGAGCAGCAGATCGTCCTCGTCGAACGGGAGGGGGTTGCGCGTGCGGGTGAGGTCGAGGGCGCCCAGCACCTCCCCGCGCGCGATCAGCGGCACGGCCAGATACGAGTGGACTCCCGCCCGCGCCAGCAGCGCGGCCGCCTCCGGGGAGCGGGCGATCCGCGCCAGGTCCTCGTCCTTGGTCCGCGGCACCATCACCGGCAGCCCGGTGCGCACGCACTCGGTGATCAGCCGGTCCGGCGCGTACCGGGTCACCCGGCCCGGCGGGTCGGCCGCCGCCAGCACCTCGGACGCCGCGTCCACCCCGCGCACCGCCAGCGCCCGGATCACCGCCGGCTCGGTGGGGCCGAGGGTGCTGCGACGGCCCCGTACCACCGCGTCCAGCAGATCCACCGCCGCCGCGTCGGCCAGCTCCGGTACGGCCACGTCGGCCAGCTCACCGGCCGTACGGTCCAGGTCCAGGGTGGTGCCGATCCGCGCGGTGGCGTCGGCGATCACGGCGAGCCGCCGCCGCGCGGTCTCGGTCTCGGCGTTCGCCCGGTGCTGCTCGGTGACGTCCACCACCGACACGGCCACGCCCAGCACCGTGCCGAGCGCGTTCTCCAGGCGGTACAGCGAGACCGACCAGGCGTGGTCCTCGTCCGGATCGGCCGGGGTACGGCCGGTCATGGGCCGGTCGACGACGGGCCGGCCGGTGTCCAGGACCCGGCGCGCGCCGGTCTCCAGCTCCTCGGTGTCCACCAGCGGCAGCACCTCGCGGACCGTGCGGCCCAGATGCTCCTCGGCCGGGATGCCGTTGATCTCCTCCAGCGCCGGATTCACCGAGACGTAGCGCAGACCGGTGTCCAGCACGGCCAGCCCGATGGGGGACTGGGCGACGATCCGGGTCGACAGCGCCACGTCCTGTTCCAGCCGGCGCACGGTCGACTGGTCCACCGCCAGACCGAGGGCGTACACGTTCCCCCGGGCGTCCAGCAACCGCATGTTGCGGAACTCCACCAACCGGGTGTCGCCGTCCTTGCGGCGGATCGGGAAGGCCCCGGCCCAGCTCCGTCCGGTGCGCATGACGTCGGCGAAGAGTTTCACCACGAGGTCCAGGTGCTGCTCGTGCACCATGATCCGGGCGGCGTACTGGCCGAGCGCCTCCCGTGCGCCGTACCCGAACAGCTCCTCGGCCTGGGGGCTCCACAGCACGATCCGCCCCTCGGCGTCCAGGACCACCGAGGCCACCCGCAGCACGTCGAGCAGCCCGCTGGGACGTACCGGTCCGCGCGCCGGCCCGTCGCCGTCGGCCGGGGGTGACCCCGCTGCACTCATCGCACGCCCCGCCTTCACCGATTCCCACGGCACGTCGTCACCGTGCCGACACCCCTTGTTCTACCGCGCGCGGGGCTGATTCTCCGCCGCTCCTGCCGTCCGGTTCCAGCTTCTCCCACCATCGGGGCGGGCGCCCGCGAAGCCGTCGCCGCGGCAGCGGCGCGCGGGTAGTGCTCTTCGCCGGGTGGTGCTTTGCTGAGTGAGGGGGCGGGGGACGTGTGGGCCACGAGAGGAGCGATCACGATGGGCAGCGAACGACCGCACCCGGAGTCCGTCTCGGTCGAGATCAGCGGATGCAGCAAGGACGACGCCCGGATCGTGTTCGACACGCTGTGCGCGTGCTTCACGTCCGACCGGTGCTCCGACGACGTACCGGAGGAGTTCTCCGAGACCCGCCCGACGGTCTGGCTCGGCACCTTCGACGTCGCCGACGCGCACGAGGGCACCCGGCCCGAGGCCCGGCTGGCCTCGTCGGTCGACGCCGACGTGCACGGCGGCTACTGGGCGATCGACCGGTTCCGTACGACCCTGGGCTCCCTGTTCACGGTGCACGATCTGAGCACGGTCCCCGGCGACCAGGAGGAGGAGCTGCACGTACGCCTCGAAAGCCGGTGACGCTCCCGGTCCCGTGTGCCCTCCGTCTCTTATGCAACTAGTTGCATAAAGCGGTGCGCGTGCCTTACAACTACAGGCACGACACCGCGCACGGAGGGCCCGATGAGCCGTTACCCCCACCTGCTGAACCCCCTCGACCTGGGCTTCACCACCCTGCCCAACCGGGTCCTCATGGGCTCCATGCACGTGGGCCTGGAGGAGGCCGAGGGCGGCTTCTCCCGCATGGCCGAGTTCTACGCCGCCCGCGCCCGCGGCGGGGTCGGCCTCATCGTCACCGGCGGCATCGCCCCCAACGACGAGGGGCGGCCCTACGAGGGCGGCGCGAAGCTCACCACCGAGGCCGAGGCCGAGCAGCACCGGACCGTCACCGACGCCGTGCACCGCGAGGGCGGGCGCATCGCGATGCAGATCCTGCACTTCGGCCGGTACGCCTACCACCGGGACCTGGTCGCCCCCAGCCCCGTGCAGGCACCGATCAGCCCCTTCCCGCCGCGCGAACTGACCGACGCCGAGGTCGAGCGCACCGTCGACGACTACGCCCGCGCCGCCCGCCTCGCCCGGCGGGCCGGCTACGACGGCGTCGAGATCATGGGCTCCGAGGGCTACCTGATCAACGAGTTCATCGCCGCGCAGACCAACCACCGCACCGACCGCTGGGGCGGCTCGTACGAGAACCGCATGCGTTTCCCCGTCGAGATCGTCCGCCGGGTGCGCGAGGCGGTCGGCGAGGACTTCATCGTCGTCTACCGGCTCTCCATGCTCGACCTCGTGCCCGGCGGCTCCACCCTGGACGAGGTGATCACCCTGGCCAAGGCGGTCGAGGAGGCCGGCGCCACGATCATCAACACCGGCATCGGCTGGCACGAGGCCCGCATCCCCACCATCGCCACCTCCGTGCCGCGCGGCGCGTACACCTGGGTGACCAAGCGCCTGATGGGTGAGGTGTCGGTCCCGCTGGTCACCACCAACCGCATCAACACCCCCGAACTCGCCGAGCAGTTGCTCGCGGAGGGCACGGCGGACATGGTGTCGATGGCCCGCCCCATGCTCGCCGACCCCGACTTCGTCGCCAAGGCCGCCGACGGCCGCCCGGAGGCGATCAACACCTGCATCGGCTGCAACCAGGCCTGCCTCGACCACACCTTCAGCGGGCAGATCACCTCCTGCCTGGTCAATCCGCGCGCCTGCCACGAGACCGAGCTGGTCCTCTCCCCGACCCGCCGCCGCAAGCGCGTCGCCGTCGTCGGCGCGGGACCGGCCGGCCTCGCCTGCGCCGTCAGCGCCGCCGAACGCGGCCACGAAGTCACCCTGTTCGACGCCGCGAGCGAGATCGGCGGCCAGCTCAACGTGGCCCGCAAGGTCCCCGGCAAGCAGGAGTTCGACGAGACCCTGCGCTACTTCCGCACCCGCCTCGCCGAACTGGCCGTCGACGTACGCCTCGACACGCGCGTCACCGCCGACGACGTGGCCGGGTACGACGAGACCGTCGTCGCCACCGGCGTCACCCCGCGCACCCCCGACATCCCCGGCGTCGACCACCCGAGCGTGCTCGGCTACCTCGACGTGCTCCGCGACGGCGCCCCCGTCGGCGACCGGGTCGCCGTCCTCGGCGCGGGCGGCATCGGCTTCGACGTCGCCGAGTTCCTCACCGACGGCGGCGACAAGGCGCACGAGAACCCCGGGACGTACTTCCGTCAGTGGGGCGTCGACCTCGACTACCGCGCCCCCGGCGGCCTCGCCGTACCCGAGCGCCCCGCCCCGCCGCGCACCGTCCACCTGCTGCAGCGCAAGACGTCCAAGGTCGGCGCCGGTCTCGGCAAGACCACCGGCTGGATCCACCGCACCGAACTCAAGCACCGCGGCGTCACCATGGTCCCCGGCGTGCGCTACGACCGGATCGACGACGCCGGACTGCACGTCACCGTCGACGGCGAGAGCACCGTCCTTGAGGTCGACACCGTCGTCCTGTGCACCGGCCAGGAGCCGCGCCGCGACCTGTACGAGGAACTGGTCGCCGCCGGACGGCCCGTCCACCTGATCGGCGGCGCCGACGTGGCCGCCGAGCTGGACGCCAAGCGCGCCATCAAGCAGGGCACCGAGCTGGCGGCGACGCTGTAGTGCGGGCGCGGCCCGTCCCTAGGATGAGCCCATGTCACTCCCGCACGCGATCCTCACCGCCCTGCTCGAGAAGCCGTCGTCGGGGCTGGAGCTGACCCGCCGGTTCGACCGGTCGATCGGCTACTTCTGGTCCGCGACGCACCAGCAGATCTATCGCGAGCTGGGGAAACTGGAGACCGAGGGCCTGATCCGGGCCCTTCCCCCCGAGCAGCCGGCCCGGGGGCAGAAGAAGGCGTACGAGGTCCTGCCGGCGGGGCGCGCGGAACTGGCCCGCTGGACCTCCGCCTCCCAGGATCCCAAGCCGCACCGCGACGCGATGCTGTTGCGGCTGAGGGCGGCGGCCGTGGTCGGCACGGAAGGTCTGGCGGCCGATCTGCGGCGCCACCGGGAGCTGCACGAGCGCCAGTTGGCGGAGTACCGGGAGATCGAGCGGCGCGACTTCCCGCCCGGCAAGGACGGACCGGGGGACCGGCTGCGCCATCTGGTGCTGCGGGCCGGCATCGACCTGGAGACCTTCTGGACCCAGTGGCTCGACCACGCGCTGGCGGAGTTCGCCCTGCTGCCGGACGCCGGTGAGCCGGAGCCTCCGGGCGTACGGGAGGCGTGACACCGCGACGGGTCGACGCCGGCCGCCCGCCCGGAGCGCGTCGGACGTGACGGCGGCCGGCGCCGGGTCTAGAAGTGGCGCGGAGCGCTGCGGCGGCGCAGGTACCAGGCCGTGGCGGCGATCCCCGTGCCGACCAGTGCGCCGCCCGCCACCAGCGTGACCGTGCCGTAGTCCGTCGAACCGCCGCCGATTCCGCCCATCACCCCGCGGGACGGCGAGGCCGTGGGCGAGACCGAAGGGCTGGGAGCCGTGGAGACGACGACGGACTGCGTGCCCGCGGTGCTGCCGTTCGAGCACACCACGACCACCGTGTACGTGCCCGGACCGACGTTCGACCAGGCGGCGGACTGTCCCGAACCGCTCCCCGACAGCGCCACCTGACGGCCCTGCGAGAAGCTCGTCTGGCCGCTGCTGAGCAGCGAGGCGGTGCCCCAGTGGCCGTTGGTCTGGGTGCACGAACTGGTGCTCACCGAGACCGTCGACCCGGTGGTGCTGACGGAGATCCCGGCCGCGGCGGCCGGCCCGGCCAGGGTCAGCGCGAGCGCGGCGGCGGCAGCCGCCGTCGGACCGGAGCGGAGCAGTGGCTTCGAGGTGCGCATGTGGACCGCTTTCCGGCGGCACGGCCGGCGGTACATCCCTTGCGCCGCCGAGGTCGGGGAGCGCCCGTGCTGCCACGAGGCAAGCCAACGGGCCCTGGGACCCGCGCGCACTCCGGCGGCATCCGGGCAGGTGACGGCTTCCTCCGGGCGGCCGACCCCGGGGCCGGGTCAGCGTCCGGCGCCCGTCGTCACCGTGCGCTCCGCCGAGAAGCCGCCCCAGGTACCGTCCGGCAGCATCGCCCGGATCCGCACCCGGTGGGCGACCCCGGCCTCCCGGCCGGCGTAGAAGCGGTACGTCGCCCGGTCGCGCGGTGCGTCACCGCCGTGGACGAGCGAGGTGGCGACCCGGCCGTCCAGGTGCACCTCGTACTCGGTGACCACCCCGTCGACGCGCGGCGGCACCCAGTGGAGGACGATGTGGTACGCGCCGTCGGACCGCTCACTCGTGGCCCGGAAGCCGGTGGGAGCGCCGGTCCGGCCGTCCGCGCCGCCCGCGGTGGTGAGACGGACGGCGGCGCCGGCCGGGGAGAGGTTGTCGGCCGCGTCCCGGGCCCGGACCGTGAAGGAGTAGCGGGTGCCCGGCCGCAGCCCCGTCACCACGGCGGCCGTCTGGTTCCCGCCCACACTGTGGATCTTCGTTCCGCCCTGGTAGATGTTGTACGACACCACACCTCGGTCGTCCTTCGAGGCGGACCACGACAACTGGACCGCCCGGTTCCCGGCGGCCCGGCCGCGAAGCTCCGTCGGACGGGTGGGGGCGGTGTCGTCGGCCGTGGTCCCCCCGGGTGTCGTCGCCCGGACCTCCCGGCTGTGCGGCCCGAGCCGTCCGTCCGCATCCCGGGCCCGCACCGTGAACACATAGGTGGTCGCGGGCCGGAGCCTGGTGACGTCCACCATGTGCTCGGCACCGGGCACTTCTTTCACCTTTGTGGTGCCCCGATATATCTCGTACTGGCTCACCTCTGTGTCGGCGGCGACCGTGTTCCACATGACGTGCACGTTGGTGGCGCTGCCCGCCTCGGCCGTCACACCGGTCGGCGCTCCGGGCGGCCGTTCACCGGCACCGGGGTCGTCCGAGCCTCCCCAGCGGCAGGAGGTGAGCAGCAGGAGAACCCCGCCGAGCGCGAGAAGGCGACGCGGGGACACGGCTGGGGGAACGCCACGCACGACTCTGCCTCCCGGGGGTGACACACGGGACTGCCCGGACAATGGTCCGTACCAATATGGCCGGACTGACGCGATCACATCAAGAGGGTGGGGGTGGAGGAGTGTTCGCGCGCGTTACGTATGCTGAAGTCCGAACGGGCCGAACCACCCCTTGAGGCAAGGGAGTTCGGGTCCGTGGCGCGGACCGCTGTCGTCGCAGATCCCGCGCCGGCGCGGGTGGCCGGACGGCCCGGGTCGACCCGGACCCGGGCCCCGGCCCCTTGTCGTGGTCGCTGGTGTGATCGTGCTCCGTCCGGCCCTGTCGGGGCCGTCACGCCACCTGTGTCGGGACGAAATGGTGCAAAGTGCCCGTGAGTGTGCGTCCGTGTCCCCGACGAGAGGCCCCCCTTGACCGTGTCCCGTGTCCAGTCACTCACCCTGGCCATGGCCGGTGTCGCCCTGCTGGCTCCCTCGGCTCCCCCCGCCACCGCACCCCAGCCCCGCACCGAACCGGCCGCACGGCGCACGGCCCCGGCCCCCGCCGCCATGCCGGCCGAGGTACGCGCGGATCCGGCCATGCGGCGCACGGGTCCGGCCCCCGCCGCCACCGCGTCGGCCGAGGTACGCACGGATCCGGCCCCCGCCGTCACGCCGGCCGAGGCACACGCGGATCCGGCCATGCGGCGTACGGCCCCCGCCGTCACCGCGCCGGCCGAGGTACGTGTCGACGAACCACCCGCACGGCGCACGGCCCCCGTCTCCGCCGCCGACCTGCTGGCCAAGGTGCGCACCTGCGCCCCCGTCTCCCGAGGCCGCTACCGCGAGGACCAGGGTGCCAAGGCCACCGTCCCGGTGTGCGGCACACGCGACGCCGTGTTCTGGAAGGCCGACATGGACATCGACTGCGACGGCCGCCCCGGTCTCCGCTGCAACGCCCGCACCGACCCGTACTTCTCCTCCTCCACGGCCTTCGCCCAGTCCGACGGCCGTCCGCTGAGCTCCGAGGAGACCCCCTACGTGGTGGTGCCCGCGCCCAGCGCTGTGTGGAACCACCGGTCCCACGGCGTGCGCGGCGGATCGGTCGTGGCGGTGGTGTACCGCGACCGGGTGCGGTACGCGGTCGTCGGCGACACCGGCCCCGCCGACATCATCGGCGAGGCGTCCTACGCCATGGCCGAGTCGCTCGGCATCGACCCCGACCCGCGCAGCGGCGGCACACCCTCCGGCGTCACCTACATCGTGTTCAAGGACAGCCGGGTGACCCCCATCGAGGACCACCGGGCCGCGGTGACGGAAGGGGAACGGCTGGCGCGGCGGTTCGTGGACACGGACGACTGAACCGGCCGGGTGCCGCCGTCCTCCTCACACCTTCCGGTACGTGTACGCCTCCACGGCCGCCGCCTCCACCGCCGCCAGGTCCGCCCCCGTGGCGGCCGTGACCACCGCGGCCACCGCGCCCTCCACGAACGGCGCGTCCACCAGCCTGGTCCGTTCGGGGAGTTCGTCGCCCTCGGCGAGCAGCGCCTTCACGGTGAGCACCGCGCTGCCCAGGTCGGTCAGCACGGCCACCCCCGCCCCGCGGTCGACGGACGCGGCCGCCGCGGCGATCAGCTCGGCGCTCGTGCCCAGCCCGCCGCCCTCGGTGCCACCCGCCGGCGCCACGGGAACCACCCCGCCGGCACCTGCCAGACCCTGCGCCAGCTCCGCCACCGACGCGGCCACCGCCGCGCTGTGCGACACCAGCACGATCCCCACCGGCTTCCCGTCACTCACCGTCGGCCTCCACGAGCCCGGCGATCAGCAGGGCCGCCGACGTGGCCCCCGGATCCTGGTGCCCGATGCTGCGCTCACCCAGATAACTGGCCCTGCCCTTGCGCGCCCGCAGCGGAGTCGTCGCCACGGCACCCTCCTCGGCGGCGTCGCGCGCGGCGGCGAAGGAGTCACCGAGGGCGTCCACCGCGGGCACCAGTGCGTCGATCATCGTCTTGTCACCCGGCGCGGCACCACCGAGCTGCCGCACCGCGTCCACCCCGGCGCGCAGCGCCTCGGCCAGTTGCCGGCCGTCCACCTCGGCGGCGTCACCGAGCGCCTTGCCGGTGCGGCGCAGCAGCGTCCCGTACAGCGGACCGGACGCACCGCCCACCGTCGAGATGAGCAGCCGCCCGGCCTGGGTCAGCACCGCTCCGGGAGTGGCGGGCGGCTCCTTGTCCAGCGCGTCCTTCACCGCCCGGAACCCGCGCTGCAGGTTGCTGCCGTGATCGGCGTCCCCGATCGGCGAGTCGAGCGCGGTGAGCCGCTCCGCCTCGCGGTCCACGGACGTGGCGGTGGCCGTCATCCAACGGCGGAAGAAGTCGGCGTCGAGCACGGGAACTCCTTGTGTGGTCATGGCCCCAGCGTCCCTCACATGCCCCAGCGCAGTCCCGGAGTCCGCACCGGCGCGTCCCACAGCCGCAGCAGCTCCTCGTCGATCTGGCACAGGGTGACCGAGGCGCCCGCCATGTCGAGGGAGGTGACGTAGTTGCCGACCAGGACACGGGCCACGGGGACCCCGCGTTCGCCGAGCACCCGCTGCACCTCGGCGTTGAAGCCGTACAGCTCCAGCAGCGGGGTGGCGCCCATGCCGTTGACCAGGACCAGGACGGGGTTGCGCGGCGTGAGGTCCTCCAGGATCGCGTCGAGGGCCACCTCGGCGATCTCACCGGACGTCATCATCGGCCGCCGCTCCCGGCCCGGCTCGCCGTGGATGCCGATGCCCAACTCCAGCTCACCGCCGGGAAGATCGAAGGTGGGGCTGCCCTTGGCCGGCGTGGTGCAGGCGCTCAGTGCCACCCCGAAGCTGCGGGAGTTCTCGTTCACCTGCCGGGCGACGGCCTCCACCCGCTCCAGCGGCTGCCCCTCGTCGGCCGCCGCGCCCGCGATCTTCTCCACGAACAGGGTCGCGCCCGTGCCCCGCCGGCCGGCCGTGTACAGGCTGTCGGTCACCGCCACGTCATCGTCGACCAGCACCTTCGCGACCTGGATGCCCTCGTCCTCGGCCAGCTCGGCGGCCATGTCGAAGTTGAGCACGTCCCCGGTGTAGTTCTTCACGATGAACAGCACCCCGGCCCCGCTGTCCACGGCCGCCGCGGCCCGCACCATCTGGTCGGGCACCGGGGAGGTGAACACCTCGCCGGGACAGGCCGCCGACAGCATCCCCGGTCCCACGAACCCGCCGTGCAGCGGCTCGTGCCCGGATCCCCCGCCGGACACCAGGCCCACCTTCCCGGCCACGGGTGCGTCCTTGCGTACGATCACCCGGTTCTCCACGTCCACCGCCAGCTCGGGATGGGCCGCCGCCATCCCCCGCAAAGCGTCCGCGACCACGGTCTCCGGGACATTGATCAGCATCTTCATGGGTACCTCCTGGTGTGCTCAGCGGGTGGGTCGTCGGTCTGTATTTTTGCTGGTCGAAGCGGGCTGTGGCGGTACTGATGCTGACTTGACGCCGACTTCGGTGACATGGTGTCAGGCTCTCGCGGCGGATCGGCGGCATGCCGACCGGAGTCCTACGGAGGCAGTATCGGCCTTGCGGCTGCGAAGGTCACGCGAGCCGGCATCCCGAGCGAGCCGGTGAAGGCGAGAGTCCCGCCCCGCACACGTACGGGACACGGCGGGGACGCGGCCGCGGAGCTGACGCTCGCTACGCCGCAATTCCGCCCGCGCGGGCCGCGGGCGCGTTCCGGACGTCGGAGTCCTGGCCACGATGAAACGCCTGCGCAGACCGTCACCGGAGGACGGGTTCGACGAGGTGCGCGAGGTGCGGCTCGACGGCCGCGGCGGCTTCGAGGTGCACAGATGACCAGTGCGAGGCCACGGTCCGGAGGGACGCGAGGCCGCGGTCCGGAGAAAGGCGGCATCCGCGACGCCGACCGCACCACCCGCGCCTGCACCGGACAGAAGCGGAAAACGGACCTTGCGCTCGGAATCGCCGGGCTTCTCCGGAATCGGAGTGCCGCTGTCCGTCATGTGCGTTCTCCGTTTCCTCGAGTGGCGTCGGACGATCCGGTGCGTACGACCCGCTCCGCGTACCCGGCGGCCCGTCGGGCACTCGGAGCCACCACGGGCCGGCCGGCCGCGGCTCTCTCCGCGTCGAAGCCAGGGGCCGCCGGCCGTGGCCGGAAGCCGGAAGGAGGACCCCGACGCGTGTGAGCCGCCCCTTTTGTGGTACTTCACCAGGCATGGCCGGTATCGAACTCAGCAGCTCCGCGTTCAGTGATCACACCATGATCCCCCGCCGTCACGCCAAGGACGGTGACGACGTCTCCCCGCCGTTGACCTGGTCCGGAGTGCCCGACGAGGCGGTGGAACTCGCACTGCTGTGCGAGGACCCGGACGCCCCGTCGGGGACCTTCGTGCACTGGCTGGTCACGGGCATCGACCCGCACCGCGGTGGACTGAACACCGACGAGACGCACGCGGGCAGCCACCCGCACCGGAACGGCTACGGCGAACAGGGCTGGGGCGGACCCCGGCCGCCGGTGGGCGACGAAGCGCACCGCTACTTCTTCCGCCTCTACGCCCTCCCGGCCCCCGTGTCCGTACCGGACGACGCCACGGCCGACGACGTCCACGGTGTCCTGGACAAGCAGCAGATCGCCAGCGGCACCCTGGTCGGCCTGTACCGACGCTGACGCCGTCGTCCCGTCACCGGTACCGCGTGCGCCGTGACGGCGGCACCGGGGCGGAGCAGCCGCGGGCGTACGCCCGGTCGCGACGGGGCGGGGTCGGCGATGACGTGGGCGAACTCAGTCGCGACCGCGGGCGTGTCTGAAGCGTGCCAGCCCGTCGGAGAGGTCGATCAGCGGTTCGGGGTAGTCGAGGCGGGCGCGTCGGTCCTCCGGGAGCCGCCAGGGCTCGTGCACGAAACGGTCCTCCACGTCGTGCAGTTCGGGCACCCAGCGGCGCACGTAGGCTCCTCGCGGATCGAAGCGCCTGCCCTGGACGACCGGGTTGAGGACGCGGTGCGGGCGGGTGTCCGTGCCGGTGCCCGCGGCCCACTGCCAGTTGAGCTGGTTGTTGACGACGTCGCCGTCGACGAGGAGGCCGAGGAAGTGCCGGGCGCCGATCCGCCAGTCCACGTACAGCGTCTTGGTCAGGAAGCTCGCCGTCAGCAGGCGCGCCCGGTTGTGCATCCAGCCCTCGTGGCGCAGCTGGCGCATCGCCGCGTCGACGACCGGATAGCCGGTACGGCCCTCCCGCCAGGCGGCGATGTCCTCGGCGGCCTCCGCCTCGCCCCGCCACCGGTCGTGCCGGGTGCGGTAGTCGCGGGTGGACGCCTCGGGGCGTGCCGCCAGCACCTGGTGGTGGAAGTCCCGCCAGCACAGCTGCCGTACGAACGCCTCCGCGCCAAGGCCACCGTGCGCGCGGGCCCGCCGCACGAGCTCCGACGCGGACAGGGCACCGAAGTGCAGAAACGGCGACAGCCGTGACGTCGCGTCGCCGGCCAGGTCGTCGTGCCGTTCCTCGTACGCGGACATCCCTGACCGTACCCACCGGGAGAACCGCTCCCGGCCGGCCTTCTCCCCTCCCGCGGGAAGGCCCGGGGAGAGACCGGGGAGCGCGTCGCGGGACGGCAGCGGCTCGCCCCGCACCCCGTCCGGCACGCGCACGGTGCGCGGCGGAGGGCAGACCTCCCGCAGGGGTTCGGCGGACCAGCGGCGGAAGTAGGGGGTGAACACCGCGTAGTGGTCGGAGCCGGACGGCGTCACCCGCCCGGGCTCAACGGCGGTGATCACGGCGTCGTGCACATGGAGGGCCACACCACGGGCGTCGAGCCGGCCGCGCAGCCGCTCCTCCCTGCGGTGGCCGTAGCCGGTCACCGCCGCGGCCATGTGGACCTCCTTGGCACCGCACTCGGCCGCGACCGCGCCGACCTCCCGGGCGACCGGTCCGCTGCGCACGACCAGCCGGCCGCCGCGCCGGCGCAGCGAGGCGTCCAGATCCGCCAGGCAGTCGGCGAGGAAGGCGTTGCGGTTGGGGGCGTCGAAGCCCGCGGCGTGCACGCCGGGATCGAGGACGAACAGCGGGACCACCTCGTCGGCCGCCGCGAGCGCGGCGCGCAGCGGCGGATGGTCGTGCAGACGCAGATCCGAGGTGAACAGGACGACCGCGCAGGTCATGCAGGTACTCCCGGTGGGACGAGACGGTACTGAGGGAACCAGGGCCGGTGGGCCGGATCGGGACGCGGGGCGCCGGCAACGGCCCGCCGGCGCCGCGTCCGCGACGAGACGCGGACGCGACACCCGTACAACCCCCGTACGACACCGTCTACTTGCGGAATCCTTTGGCGGACCCGGCGCGCCCGGCGAGGCCGGCCCGCGCTGCCCGTCCGCCGTACGCGCGCATGTCCTTGGCGGCGGCCCGCGCGATGTTGCGGGCCATGCCGCCGAAGACGACGGCATGGAACGGCGAGACGCTCCACCAGTAGACGTGGCCCAGCAGTCCGCGTGGATGGAACAGGGCACGCTGGCGGTACCGTGTGCGGCCGTCGGCGTCCGTCTCGGCGTACATCTCCAGCCAGGCGAGTCCGGGCAGCCGCATCTCGGCACGCAGCCGCAGCAGACGGCCCGGCTCGATCTCCTCGACGCGCCAGAAGTCCAGCGAGTCACCGACCCGCAGGCGCTCGGCGTCCCGTCGTCCGCGGCGCAGGCCGACCCCGCCGACGAACCGGTCCAGCCAGCCCCGGACCGCCCAGGCGAGCGGGAAGGAGTACCAGCCGTTGTCGCCGCCGATGCCCTCGACGACCTTCCACAGCGATGCGCGGGACGCGTCGACGGGCAGCTGCCGTTCGTCCTGGTAGAGGCTGCCGCCGGCCCAGTCGGGGTCGGTGGGCAGCGGGTCGCTGGGGGCGCCGGGCACGGCCGCGGACGACCAGCGGGTGGCCACCTGGGCGTCCCGGACCTTGCGCAGCGCCAGGGCCAGCGCCTCGTCGAAGGGCAGCGGCCGGCCCGGAGGGTCGGGCACGTACCGGGCGATGTCGTGTTCCCGGCAGACGACCTCGTGGCGCAGCGACTCGGTCAGCGGCCGGGCGATGGCGGCGGGCACCGGGGTGACCAGGCCCACCCAGTGGCTCGAGAGCCCCGGGGTGAGGACCGGCACCCGGACGATGAGCCGTCGTCGCAGCCCGGCGACCGCGGCGTAACGGCGCATCATCTCCTCGTAGGTCAGTACGTCCGGCCCGCCGATGTCGAAGGCCCGGTCGACGTCGGACGGCATGGTGGCCGAGCCGACGAGGTAGCGCAGCACGTCGCGGATCCCGATCGGCTGGATCCGCGTCCGCACCCAGCTCGGGGTCACCATCACGGGCAGGCGCTCGGTCAGGTAGCGCAGCATCTCGAACGACGCCGACCCCGAACCGATGACGACCGCCGCCCGCAGTACCGTGGCGGGCACCGGGGCGTCAAGGAAGATCCGTCCCACCTCGGCCCTGGAGCGCAGGTGCGGGGAGAGGGAACGCTCGGGTACGCCCGCCGGGGTGAGTCCGCCGAGGTAGACGATCCGCCGTACTCCGGCGGCGTGTGCCCGCTCGGCGAAGATCCGGGCGGCGCGGCGGTCGGTGTCCTCGAAACCGGAGCCGGTTCCGAGGGCGTGCACCAGGTAGTAGGCGACGTCCACCCCGCGCATGGCCTCGGCGACGGAGGCGGCGTCCGTGACGTCACCGCGGACGGTCTCGGCGTCCTGGGCCCAGGGGTGGTCGCGGAGCTTGCCGGGGGAGCGGGCCAGGCACCGCACCCGGTGACCGGCCTGCAGCAGTTCGGGCACCAGACGTCCGCCGACGTATCCGGAGGCCCCGGTGACCAGGCAGCGCAGCCGCTCGCCGTTCCGCTGTCCGTCCATGTCCGCCACGAGTGCTCCTCTCAGGTGTGCGGTACGACTTCCCTCTTGTGTCCGATCATGAGTGCGGCGGCCATGGTGCGCATGGGCGTCCTCTGCCGAACGCGCCCGGCAGCGGGTCCCCGGCCCGCGTCGGCGCCGCTGCCGGGCCGCGCACCGCTCAGGTCACCGCCGCGGTCCCTGCGCCGACGGCTTCGGCTCCCCGGCGGGCGCGGTGTCCTCGCGTGCCAGGGCGCTGGGCCACCATGCGCGGGGGCCGATGTCGATCACGAGCGCGGGCACCAGCAGCGAGCGGACCACGAGCGTGTCGAGCAGTACGCCGAAGGCCACGATGAAGGCGATCTGTACGAGGAACGCCAGCGGGATGACCGTCAGGGCCGCGAACGTGGCGGCCAGCACCACACCCGCCGAGGTGATCACGCCGCCGGTCGAGGTCAGTCCGCGCAGCACACCCTGCCGCGAGCCGTGCGCGAGCGCCTCCTCGCGCACCCGGGACATCAGGAAGATGTTGTAGTCGACGCCGAGGGCCACCAGGAACACGAACCCGTAGAGCGGAACGGACGCGTCCGTCCCGCTGAACCCGAGGAGGTGCTCGAAGACGAGGGAGGAGACCCCCAGCGTCGCCAGGAAGTTGAGCGCGACGGTCGCCACCAGCAGCACCGGTACGAGCAGCGAGCGCAGCAGCAGCACGAGGATCAGCAGGATGATGCCTAGCACGACGGGGACGATCACCGTGCGGTCGTGCGCGGCGGTCTGCTGGGTGTCGTACTGCTGTGCCGTGTACCCGCCGACCAGGGCGTCGGCCCCGGGGACGGCGTGCACGCTGTCGCGCAGCCGTTCGACGGTCTCCTTGGCCGCGTCGCTGTCCGCCGCCGCGTCCAGCGTGGCGTCGATGCGGACCCGCCCGTCCACGACCTGCGGCTCACCGGTACCGGGCCGCCCGGAGGCGGAGACCGCGCCCGCCGACGCCACGCCCGCGGTGTCCTTCGCGGCGGCCGTCACCGCGTCGGCACGGCCGGCGTCGGCGATGATCACGGCCGGGTTGCCCGAGCCGCCGGGGAAGTGCTCGCCGAGCGTCTCCTGGGCGGCGACGGAGGGGGCGTCGTTCACGAAGATCTCGTCGAGCGGTACGCCCTTCGCGGACAGCGTGGGCGAGAAGGCCGCCAGGGCGGCGAGGACGAGCCCGGTCACGACCCAGGTGAGGCGTGGCCGCGCGTCCACCCGCGCGGCGACCCGGCGCCACACCGCGTGGCCTTCCGCGGACGCGTCCGACGCCTTCGGACGGGACGGCCAGTAGGCGGTACGGCCGAGCAGGGCCAGTACGGCCGGCAGGAAGGTGAGGGTGGTGAGCACGGCGCACACGATGCCGATGGCGCCGACCGGCCCGAGGGCGCGGTTGTTCGTGAGGTCACTGGCGAGCAGGGCCAGCAGCCCGAGCGCCACGGTGGCGGCGCTCGCGGTGATCGCGCCGAACGAGCGCCGCACCGCCGCCAGGGCGGCCGCGGCCCGGTCCCCGCGCACGGCGAGTTCCTCGCGGAAGCGCGCGGCCAGCAGCAGGGCGTAGTCGGTGGCGGCACCGATCACCAGGATGGACAGGATGCCCTGCACCTGTCCGTCGACGCGGACCACGTCCCGCTCCGCCAGCGCGTAGACGACGGCACAGGCCAGTCCCAGGGCGAAGACGGAACCGAGGATGATCAGGAACGGCAGCAGGACGCTGCGGTAGACGAGCAGGAGGATCACCAGCACGGCGGCGAGCGCCACGCCCAGCAGCAGTCCGTCGATGCCCGCGAACGCGTCCGACAGGTCGGCCTGGCTCGCGGCCGGGCCGGCGATCTGCGCCTCGGTGCCCGGCACCTTCCGCGCCGCCGCACGCACCTCGTCGAGGACCGTGGGCAACTCCTCGCCCAGCTCGGGCTCGAGCTGGACGACGGCCTGGAGGGCCTGACCGTCCTCGGAGGGCAGGGCCGGTGACGGCCGGCCGACGACCCCGGTGCTTCCGGCGAGCGCGCCGACGGAGTCGGTGGCGGCTGCCCGCTGCGCCTCGGTGACCCGGCCCCCGTCCGCCGTCCAGACCACGATGGCCGGCAGGGTCTCGGACTGGTCGAACGCCTCACGCTCCTCGAGGACCTTGGTGGACTCGGCGCTCTGCGGCAGGAAGGAGGCCTGGTCGTTGGTGGCCACCTCGCCCAGCTTGCCCGCGTACGGCCCGAGCGTTCCGCCCACGCCCAGCCAGACCAGCAGAAGAACGAGGGGCACGGTCCACCGGGCCCAGCGCGGTGTGGTTCTCATGAACATCCTCAACAGTGGGAAGAAGTGTGTCGATGAATAAGTATCTCAATGATTGAGTGATCCTATACTGGGGGCATGAGTGGCCCGGATACCCCTTCGACACCTCTTCAAGTGGACGACCCGACGGGGTTGCAGTCGTTCGCCGTGCTGTTGCGTCGGATGAACAACGAGTTCAACCGTGTCGCTCAGGAGTTCGCCCACGCGCACGGCCTGCACCTCACCGATGTGCAGGCCCTGATCGCGATCCTGGACGCCGATCCGGACGGTACGGGCGAGCCCATGACGCCCGGCCGGCTGCGCAGGCAGCTCAACCTCACGTCCGGCGCGGTCACCGCGTGCGTCGACCGGCTGGAGCGGGCGGGGCACATCCACCGGGTCAGGGCCGCCGACGACCGTCGCGTGGTCCACCTGCACTTCGCGGAGGCGGCCAGAGGGCTGGCCAGGGAGTACTTCCGGCCGCTCGCGCGGAGCACCGACACCGCGCGGGGCCGTTTCACGCCCGACGAGCTCACGGTCATCGTCCGGTTCCTCGCCGAGATGAACCGCGAACTCGTCCTGCTGCGCCGCGGCTGAGTGACATCGCGACGGGCGCGCCGTTCGTCCTGAGCGGCTTCACCCGCGTCGCTCCCCGCGAGCCGGGTCCGGCTCACGACGCGGCGACGCACGCCCCCTGTGCGCGCACTGTGCCGACCGACGGGGAAGTCCCGGCCCGCCACGCCGGACGGCGCCAGTGGCCGTACCGGCTGCGGCGAGCACCAGGGGTCGTGCCGCACGCCGTCATCCGGCGGGAGTACCGAGCAGCGGTCCGCCGTGCGGCGGCACGCCCGCTCGGGCATGCTCATCGCGAGGCATACCCCTGCATTCCGACCCGCCGGACGGAGGCGTCCTTGAAGACGACCCTGCGCATGGTCCTGGCCACCGCGCTGTCCACCGGTGCCCTGTCGGCCGCGGCACCGGTCACGGCCGCGTCGGCCGAGGCCGAACCCCCGCGGTATGTCGCGCTCGGCGATTCCTACGCGGCCGCACCGCTGGTGCCGCCGCCCGACCCGGCCGACCCGATGTGCCTGCGTTCCCTGGCCGGCTATCCGCACATCGCGGCCGAGGCCCTCGGCGCGCACCTCACCGACGTCACCTGTTCCGCCGCCGCCACCGACCACCTGAGCACGTCCCAGTACCCGGGCACCGCCCCCCAGTACGACGCGCTCACGCCCGCCGCCGACATCGTCAGCATCACCATCGGCGCCAACGACGCCGGCGTCTTCGGCGAAGCGCTGGACTGCGTCAACTTCCTGCCCCCGCCCTACGGCACCAGCTGCGCGGAGGAGAACACCGCGGGCGGCACCGACAGGATCAGGGCCCGCATCGACGCCTGGGCGCCGGTCTTCGGCACCGTCCTGGACGAGATCGCCCGGCGCGCGCCGGACGCCGAGGTCTTCGTCGTCGGTTACGGCAACTACCTCCGCACCGACGGCTGCCACCCCGCCCAGCCCTTCTGGAAGCAGGACGCCAACTACGTCCAGGGCGTGGTCGACCACCTCGGCGCCGTCCTGAGACGCACGGCCGAGGAGCACGGCGCCACCTTCGTCGACACCTACACCCTGGGGATCGGACACGACATCTGCGCCGCCCCCGCCGACCGCTACATCGAGGGCCTGGTCCCCACCCGCCCGGCCGCACCCCTGCACCCCAACGCCGCGGGGGCCCGGGCCATCGGAGACGCCCTGGCCACGGCCGTCCGCGGGACGGGCACCGCGCTCCCGGAAGCCTCGTAGCTCCCGCGACGTGAGCGGCGGAGGTGTCCGGAGCACGCGGTACGGGCCGAACCGCGCCGCCCGTGACGGCCGGGCCGTTCTCCGGGGGGAAGCGGGACCGTCGGCCCTCGTCTTCCGGACGAGCCCGGCTCAAGGTGGAAGGAGGCGGGAGCGCCGCACCGGACGAAGGGCGAAGGAGGGCCGGCGATGTATCCCGATGACGGTTTCCGTGAACTCGGGCGGCAGGAGTGCCTGCAGCTGATGGCCGGGGTGCCCGTCGGCCGTGTCGTCTTCACGCGCCGGGCCCTGCCCGCCGTGCTGCCCGTCAACTTCCGCCTGGACGACGACGGCGCGGTCCTGCTGCGTACCGCCGCCGGTTCGGAACTGGTCCGCGCGGTCGACGGAGCGGTGGTCGCCTTCGAGGCCGACGACGTGGACGCCGCCCGGCGGTCCGGCTGGAGCGTCGTCGTCACGGGCCCGGCCACGGTGGTGACCGACCCCGCCGAACACCGGCGCCTGGCCCGCACCGTGCCGGTCTCCTGGGTGCCCTCGGCACGGGAGGTCTTCGTCCGCGTCGAGGCCGAGCTGGTCACCGGGCGCGAACTCGTCGGCGGACGCTCCCTGTACGGGGTGAGCCTGGCGGTCGCGGACGGATGAGCGCCGACGGGGCCCGTAGCGGGGGCGGCCTGCCCCGCCGTCCGGGTGGGCGGGCCCCGTCCCCGTACCGGGCCGGATCCCACGCCCGCCGCTCGCGCGCACGTGTGCGCCGGGCATGCCGGTGAACCCGTTCGCCGGCCACCACCCGGCCCGCGGTGCGGCCCTCCTCGCCCCGCGGGCGCCGGCGCTGCCCGGTGACGGGGCAGCGCCCGGACGCGGCCGCCCTTCGTCGGCGCCGGTACCCCGACCGCTCCGACAGCCGCCGGCCCACGGCACCGGGGCCCCGGACGCCCCCGCCCACCGGCGGAGACGCCACCTCGCTCCCACCCGCGCGAGTGGGGCCGATCGGCCCTGGCCTCCCGGCCCGGGATTGCGCAGGATGTGAGGGCCGGGGGATTTCGGACGGCGTGGACGATCACACAGCGCGGAACAGGAGCAATCGATGGCGGACGGCGAGCAGCCCGGACCCGACAGCCCGATCCGGGTCTTCCTGCTGGACGACCACGAGGTGGTCCGGCGAGGGGTGCACGACCTGCTGAACGACGAACCGGACATCACCGTGGTCGGCGAGGCCGCCACCGCGGAGCAGGCCCTGGTCCGCGTTCCCGCCCTGCGCCCCCAGGTCGCGGTCCTGGACGTACGGCTGCCGGACGGGGACGGGGTGAGCGTGTGCCGCGAGCTGCGCTCGGCCATGCCCGACCTGGCCTGTCTGATGCTGACCTCGTTCGACGACGAGGAGGCCCTGCTCGACTCGATCATGGCCGGTGCCTCCGGATACGTGCTGAAGCAGATCCGCGGCTCCGACCTGGTGACCGCCGTACGCACGGTGGCCCGCGGCCAGTCGCTGCTCGACCCGAGCGCCACCACCCGGCTGATGGCCCGGCTGCGCGGCGGACAGCAGAAGGAGGAGGAGCAGCCGGACGCGCTGCCCGGGCTGACCGAGCGGGAGCGCGAGATCCTGGCCCTGATCGGTGAGGGACTGACCAACCGCCAGATCGGCCAGCGGCTGTACCTGGCCGAGAAGACGGTCAAGAACCACATCTCCCGGCTGCTGGCCAAGCTCGGTGTGGAGCGCCGCATCCAGGCCGCCGTCATCGCCACCCAGGTCCAGGACCGGCTGCGGCAGGAGGGCCGCTGACGGCACGCGGCGGGCCGCGCCGGCCGTCCGCCGCGGCTCACCGCCCGGCCGTCGCTCCCCCGATCCCGCGTCCGGTGACCATCTCGGCCCCGATGCGCACGAACACCGTCTCCCGCAGCGGCGTCCACGAGGCCGGACCGGTCCGTACGAGCCGTTCGTGCCCGGCCGGACCGGTCACCACGGCGGCCCGTCCGGTGACGACCACGCTCCGGCCGGAGCGGTTCTCCGCGTGGAACTCGTCCGCCTCGAAGGCGACCACGGTGCCGTCGACGGCGCGTACGGGGTCCGAGCCCGGGGAGGTGGCCAGGAGCACGGAGGCGTCCGTGTCCAGGGAGAAGTTGACGGGCAGGACCGCGGGCAGGGCCTGCCCGGTGCGGATCACACGGCCGAGCGGCACCCCGGCCGGCAGGCGGAGGCACTTCTGCCGGCCGAGCGCGCGGAAGGCATCGTTCTGGGGCATCCCTCCGTCGCGCCCGCGAGCCCGGTGAGCCGGTGGGGCCGACCGGCCCCGCCATCCGACCGGCCCCTTTCCACGTTCATGGTGTGGCTGTTGACCTTCCCGGGGGCACGGGTCGTACAGTCGTGTGCGGTGTAACCGATCACGATTCGAACGGGCAGTGCTGCCCGGAGCGGAGTGGCACGGTGAGCACGGAGACCGGCACGGCGAGGGCCCGGGCGGGCATGGACGGCGAGCTGGCGGAGGCGCTGGTGCGCAGCCGCCGCTACTTCTCCAGAGCCGAGGTCTCCGGGGATCTGCGTTCGCTGCACCGCAAGGGCGGCCGCCAGGCGGACGAGTTCTACCGGGACCGCTGGTCGCACGACAAGGTGGTGCGTTCCACCCACGGCGTGAACTGCACCGGTTCCTGCTCGTGGAAGGTGTACGTCAAGGACGGCATCATCACCTGGGAGGCCCAGCAGACGGACTACCCGTCCGTCGGCCCGGACAGCCCCGAGTACGAGCCGCGCGGCTGTCCCCGGGGAGCGGCCTTCTCCTGGTACACGTACTCGCCCACCCGTGTGCGCTACCCCTATGTGCGCGGTGTGCTGCTGGGGATGTACCGCGAGGCCAAGGCCCGGCTGGGCGATCCGGTGGCGGCCTGGGCGGACATCGTCGACGACCCCGAGCGCTCCCGCCGCTACAAGCGGGCCCGCGGCAAGGGCGGCCTGGTGCGGGCGACCTGGGCCGAGGCGGCGGAGATGGCCGCCGCCGCGCATGTCCACACCATCAAGGAGTACGGCCCGGACCGGCTGGCCGGGTTCTCCCCGATCCCCGCCATGTCGATGGTCTCCCACGCCGCCGGGGCCCGCTTCTACTCCCTGCTCGGCGGGGTGATGCTCTCCTTCTACGACTGGTACGCCGACCTGCCCGTCGCTTCCCCGCAGGTGTTCGGCGACCAGACCGACGTACCGGAGTCCGGGGACTGGTGGGACGCCGGGTACCTGATCATGTGGGGCTCCAACCTGCCGGTGACCCGCACCCCGGACGCCCACTGGATGGCCGAGGCCCGCTACCGGGGCCAGAAGGTCGTCGCCGTGTCGCCGGACTACGCGGACAACGTGAAGTTCGCCGACGAGTGGCTGCCCGCGCAGCCCGGCACGGACGGCGCGCTGGCGATGGCCATGGGGCACGTGGTCCTCAAGGAGTTCTTCGCCGACCGGGAGACGCCGTACTTCACCGACTACGTCAAGCGGTACACGGACCTGCCGTTCCTGGTGACCCTGGACGAGGCGACCGGGGACGGGGCGGAGCCGGGCACGTACACGCCGGGCAAGTTCCTGACCGCCGCGGACCTCGGCGGCGCGCACGCCCGGGCCGAGCACGCGGAGTTCCGGACGGTCCTGCTGGACGAGGCCACGGGTGCGCCGGTGGTGCCGAACGGAACCCTCGGCGACCGCTTCGGCGAGTCCGGCGCCGGGAAGTGGAACCTCGACCTCGGTGACACCCGGCCCCTGCTGTCCGCCGAGAGCGGCGGCGAGGCGCCGGTCGCCGTCGAACTGCCCCGCTTCGACGCCCCCGACGGCGGCGCCGCACGCCTGAGGCGCGGGGTCCCCGTGCGCAGGGTCGCCGGGCGGCTGGTCACCACGGTGTACGACCTGCTGCTGGCCCAGTACGGCGTGGCCCGCGAGGGGCTCCCCGGGAGCTGGCCCGCCGGCTACGACGACGCGAGCGAGCCGTACACCCCGGCCTGGCAGGCGGCGATCACCGGCGTGGACGCGGGCAGGGCGGCGCGGATCGCCCGTGAGTTCGCCGCCAACGCGGAGGAGTCCCGCGGCCGTTCGATGATCGTCATGGGGGCGGGCACCAACCACTGGTTCCACTCCGACACCATCTACCGGGCGTTCCTGACCCTGACCACCCTCACCGGCTGCCAGGGCGTCAACGGCGGCGGCTGGGCGCACTACGTCGGCCAGGAGAAGGTCCGCCCGATCACCGGCTACTCGACGATCGCGACGGCCTCCGACTGGAACCGTCCCGCCCGGCAGATGATCCAGACCGCCTACTGGTACCTGCACGGAGACCAGTTCCGCTACGACCCGTTCTCCGCCGACACCCTGGCCGCGGCGGGCGGCGAAGGCCCCTTCGCGGGGAGGACCACGGCGGACGTGATCGCGCAGTCGGCGCGGCTCGGCTGGATGCCGTCGTACCCGACCTTCGACCGCAACCCGCTGGACCTGGCCGACGAGGCCGACGCCGCGGGACGCCCGGCCGGCGACCACGTGGTGGAGGAACTCAAGGCCGGGCGGCTGAAGTTCGCCGGCGAGGACCCGGACGCGCCCGAGAACTTCCCCCGGGTGCTCACCGTGTGGCGGGCCAACCTGCTGGGCTCCTCGGCCAAGGGCAACGAGTACTTCCTCAAGCACCTGCTCGGCACCGACCACGCGGTGCGGGCGGCCGAGGCGCCGCCCGGCGCCCGTCCCCGGGACGTGGTGTGGCGCCAGGAGGCCCCCGAGGGCAAGCTCGACCTGCTGCTCACCCTCGACTTCCGCATGACCAGCACCACCGTCTACTCCGACATCGTGCTGCCCGCCGCGACCTGGTACGAGAAGTACGACCTGTCCAGCACGGACATGCACCCCTTCGTGCACGCCTTCAACCCGGCGATCGCCCCGCCCTGGCAGACCCGTACCGACTTCGACATCTTCCACACCCTCGCCGAGGAGTTCAGCCGTCAGGCCGCCGACCACCTCGGCGTGCGCAAGGACCTGGTCGCCGCGCCGCTGCTGCACGACACCCCCGACGCGCTGGCCACCCCGCACGGCAGGGTGCGGGACTGGAAGGCGGGGGAGTGCGAACCGGTTCCGGGCCGCACGATGCCGAAGCTGATCACCGTCGAACGCGACTACGCGGCGGTCGCCGACAAGATGGGCGCCCTCGGCCCCCTGCTGGACTCCCTGGGCGCCACCACCAAGGGCATCACCTTCAAGGTGGACAGCGAACTCGACTACCTGAGGCACAAGAACGGCACCGTGCGCGGGGGAGCGGCCGACGGCCGCCCGTCGATCGCCCGTGACGCGCACGCCTGCGAGGCGATCCTCGCCCTGTCCGGCACCACCAACGGCCATCTCGCCACCCAGGGCTTCCACGCCCTGGAGGCCCGCACCGGCACCCGGCTCGCCGACCTGGCGGCCGAGCACGAGGGCAAGCGGATCACCTTCGCCGACACCCAGGCCGCCCCGGTCCCGGTCATCACCTCGCCCGAGTGGTCCGGCTCCGAGACCGGCGGGCGGCGCTACTCCCCGTTCACCGTCAACGTCGAGCGGCTCAAGCCCTGGCACACCCTCACCGGCCGCCAGCACTTCTACCTCGACCACGACTGGATGGCCGCCCTCGGCGAACAACTCCCGGTGTACCGGCCGCCGTTGAACATGCACGCGCTCTTCGGCGAGCCCCGCCTCGGCGAGAGGGGCGAACTAGGCGTGACCGTGCGCTACCTGACCCCGCACAACAAGTGGTCCATCCACTCCGAGTACCAGGACAACCTCTTCATGCTGTCCCTGTCCCGGGGCGGCCCGTCCATCTGGATGAGCACCCAGGACGCGGCGAGGATCGGCGTACGGGACAACGACTGGATCGAGGCCGTCAACCGCAACGGCGTCGTCGCCGCCCGCGCGGTCGTCTCGCACCGGATGCCCGAGGGCACCGTGTACATGTACCACGCCCAGGACCGGCTCATCGACGTCCCCCGCACCGAGACCACGGGCCGGCGCGGCGGCATCCACAACTCCCTGACCCGCCTGCTGATCAAACCCAGCCATCTCATCGGCGGCTACGCGCAGTTGAGCTACGCCTTCAACTACCTCGGCCCGACCGGCAACCAGCGCGACGAGGTGACCGTCATCCGCCGCCGCGCGAACCAGGAGGTGGAGTACTGATGCGCGTCATGGCCCAGACGGCGATGGTGATGAACCTCGACAAGTGCATCGGCTGCCACACCTGTTCGGTCACCTGCAAGCAGGCGTGGACCAACCGCACCGGCGTCGAGTACGTGTGGTTCAACAACGTGGAGACCCGCCCCGGCCAGGGCTACCCCCGCCGCTACGAGGACCAGGAGCGGTGGCGCGGCGGCTGGGAGCTCAACAGGAAGGGCCGGCTCGCGCTCAAGGCCGGCGGCCGCTTCAAGAAGCTGATCACCATCTTCGCCAACCCCGTCCTGCCCTCCCTGGACGACTACTACGAGCCCTGGACGTACGACTACGAGACCCTGACCAACGCCCCGCTGCAGGAGCACACCCCGGTCGCCCGCCCCAAGTCCCTGATCACCGGCAAGGACATGAAGATCTCCTGGTCGGCCAACTGGGACGACGACCTCGGCGGATCGGCGGCGACCGGAGAGAAGGACGTCCTCCTCGACGAGGTCTCGGAGAAGATCAGGCTCGAGTTCGAGCAGACCTTCATGTTCTACCTGCCGCGCATCTGCGAGCACTGCCTCAACCCGTCCTGCGCGGCCTCCTGCCCCTCCGGCGCGATCTACAAGCGGGAGGAGGACGGCATCGTCCTGGTCGACCAGGACAAGTGCCGCGGCTGGCGGATGTGCGTGACCGGATGCCCGTACAAGAAGGTGTACTTCAACCACCGCACCGGCAAGGCCGAGAAGTGCACCTTCTGCTTCCCGCGCGTCGAGGTCGGCCTGCCCACCGTCTGCTCCGAGACCTGCGTCGGCCGGCTGCGCTACATCGGGCTCGTCCTCTACGACGCCGACAAGGTGCTGGAAGCCGCCTCCACCCCCGACGACACCGGCCTGTACGAGGCCCAGCGGCAGGTCTTCCTCGACCCCGACGACCCCGAGGTGATCGCCGCGGCGGAGCGCGCGGACATCCCCCGCGACTGGATCGAGGCCGCCCGGCGTTCGCCGGTCCACGCCCTGATCAATAAATACAAGGTGGCGCTGCCGCTGCACCCGGAGTACCGCACCATGCCCATGGTCTGGTACATCCCGCCGCTCTCCCCGGTCGTCGACGCCGTACGGGACACCGGCCGGGACGCCGAGGACCACCGCAACCTGTTCGCCGCCGTCGACGCCCTGCGCATCCCCGTCGACTACCTCGCCCAGCTCTTCACCGCCGGCGACCCGGCACCCGTGGACGCGGTGCTGCGCCGCCTCGCCGCCATGCGCGCCTACATGCGCGACATCAACCTCGGCCGCGAGCCGGACGCCTCCGTCCCCGAGGCCGTCGGCATGGGCGAGGAGCAGATGTACGACATGTACCGGCTGCTGGCCCTGGCCAAGTACGACGAGCGGTACGTCATCCCGCCCGCCCACGCCGAACAGGCCCACAGCCTCGAGGAACTGGCCACCGAGTGCAGCCTCGACTACGAGGGCGGCCCCGGCATGGGAGGCTCAGGACCCTTCGGCGAGGCGTCCGGCGGCGCCGCGCCCATCGCGGTCGAGAACTACCGTGCCCTGCGCGACCGGCAGCTCTCCGACACCCACGCCGCCCCCGCGGACAAGGCCGGCCGCGTCAACCTCCTGAACTGGGACGGCAAGAGCAGCCCGCCGGGGCTCTTCCCGCCGAACCGGGCCGAGCGGGGCGACAGCCCGGACAGCGGCGGGGAGGTCGAACCCAGGCCATGAGGAACCGGCTCAAGCTCAAGCCCGCCCAACGCGTCCGGTCGTGGCACCCGTACGCCTGGCAGCTCCAGTCCCTGCTCCTCGGCTACCCCGACGAACAGCGGGCCGGCCACCTCACCCTGGCCCGGCGGGCCGCCCCCGAACTGCCCGTCCCGGTGCGCGACCCCCTGCTCCGCTTCACCGAGCACGCCGAGAACACCGGCACCGAGGCACTGGCCACCGCCTACGTCGCCACCTTCGACCACCGCAGACGCTGCTGCCCGTACCTCACGTACTACGCCCACGGCGACACCCGCAAACGGGGCCTCGCCCTGGTCCGGCTGAAGCAGACCTACGCCAAGGGCGGCCTGCGGCTGACCGACGACGAACTGCCCGACCACCTCGCCGTCGTCCTGGAGTTCGCCGCCACCGACCCGGCGGCCGGACTGAGACTGCTCACCGAACACCGGGCCGGCCTGGAACTGCTCCGCCTCGCCCTGCGCGAGGAGGACTCCCCGTGGGCCGTCCTGCTGGACTCCGTCTCCGCGACGCTGCCCGCGCTCGCCGGTGACGAACGCGAGGCGGTCGCCCGGCTCGCCGCCGAGGGCCCGCCCGAGGAACAGGTCGGCCTCGACCCCTACGCGCCGCCCCGGTACACGCCCGCCCCACCGGCAGGAGGCCCCCGATGACCGCACCCGAGCGAGCCGTCACCCTGGCCGTGGAGTCCGGCACCGGCGGCATCCTGCTGTGGGTCGTCCTGCCGTACGTCAGCCTCGCGGTCTTCGTCCTCGGCCACATCTGGCGCTACCGCTACGACAAGTTCGGCTGGACCACCCGCTCCTCCCAGCTCTACGAACGGCGCCTGCTGCGCATCGGCAGCCCGCTGTTCCACTTCGGCATCCTCGTCGTGGCGCTGGGCCACATCGGCGGTCTGGTCGTCCCCGAGAGCTGGACCGACGCGGTCGGCGTCAGCGAGCACGCCTACCACGTCCTCGCGGTGGTCCTCGGCACCGTCGCCGGGGTCTGCACCCTGGGCGGGCTGGCCATCCTGGTCTACCGGCGGCGCACCGTCGGCCCGGTCTTCTCCGCCACCACCGTCAACGACAAGGCGATGTACCTCTCCCTGACGGTGACCATCGGACTGGGCCTGGCCGCGACCGTGGCGGCGAACATCGTCGGCGGCGGCTACGACTACCGCGAGACCATCTCGCCCTGGTTCCGCTCGATCTTCTACTTCCAGCCCGACCCGGACCTGATGACCGGCACCCCGGTCCTCTTCCAGCTGCACGCCGTCAGCGCCCTGCTGCTCTTCGCCGCCTGGCCCTTCACCCGGCTCGTCCACATGCTCACGGCCCCGCTGGGCTACCTCACCCGTCCCTACATCGTCTACCGCAGCCGCGACGTCCGGCTGGGCGCCCGCGCACCCCACCGGGGCTGGGAACGCACGGGCTGACCGGGCCGCCGTTCACGGACGTCAGCCGCTTCCGCTGCCGTACGGGGCGTACAGGTCGAGCAGCCGGACCCGGGTGGCGTGCAGCCGCTGGGCGACCACCCGGCCGACCCACACGGCGATCATGCGGCCGAACTCGGGGTCCTCGTCGCACAGCGCCCGTACGGCCTCCGCGTCGAACTCCCAGGCCCGCACCGGGCTCGTGGTCCCGGCGCCCAGGTGCCACATGCGCGGCTGGTAGTGCCAGGACCAGCCGATCAGCTCGCCGTGGCCCAGCGACTCGATCACGGCCGCGCGGTGACCGGGGACCTGGAGGTCGAGGGCGACGGTTCCGGTCCGGACGATCCAGAACCGGTCGGCGCGCCGTCCTTCCTCGAACAGGCGTACCCCGGCCGGGAAGGAGACCTCGCGGGCGTGCCGCATCAGTCCTTCGCGGTACGCGGCCGGGAGACCCGCGCTCAGAGTGGTGGTGGAAGTCATCGCCCGTCTCCTTCCGTGCCCGCCGCCACAGCGGAACGGCGGCTTCGGTGCCCCTGATGTCAGCGTGGGCCCGGCCGGCGGGAGACGCCACGGGCCGCCCGGCCCCGTCCGAGGGACCTTCGGCCCAACCGGCGGGCGGGGCGGGCCCGTCACCCGGCCGGACGGCCCTCCGGCGGCGTGTCGCCGGTCCGCCCGGTCCGCTCGGAACCGGGGGCGGACGGCGGCAGCGTCTCGCCCTGGATGATCCGGGGGGCCGCGGGCGCCTCCTCCGCCTTGTCCTGCTCCTTCATCGCGCGCGCCTCGGCCTTGAGGATGCGGGCCGACTTGCCCGCCGAGCGGGTGAGTTCCGGGAGCTTCTTGGCGGCGAGGACGGCTATGACGACGATGAGGATGACGGCCAGCTCGCTCAGTCCGAACATGGGTGCACTGCTCCTTCTCCGTGGCACGGGCGGCCCGGGCAGAATCTACATCACTGTAGAGAAGAGTGGGGGTGGCGTACGGACTCCGGGGGCGTCTATACGATGTCTGCCCGGCGAACAGGCGGCGGCGGAAGGGAGGCGGGGCGTGGCGGAACAGCGGGAGGGTTCCCGGCGTCGGGGACAGGGCGAGCTGGAGGCGCTGGTCCTGGCGGCGCTGCGGGAGGCGGACGGCCCGGCGACAGCCGGCTGGGTGCAGGAACGCCTGGGCGGCGGCCTCGCCTATACGACCGTCATCACCATCCTGACCAGGCTGCTGGCCAAGGGCGTGGTCACCCGGGAGCGTACGGGCCGGTCCTTCGCCTGGACGCCCGCCTCCGACCAGGCGGGCCTGGCCGCCCACCGGATGCGCCGGGTGCTGGACGCCGAGAGCGACCGGGAGGCGGTGCTGGCCAGCTTCGTCACCGGCCTCGGACCGGACGACGAACGCCTCCTGCGGGAGCTGCTGGGCCAGCCGGGGGACGAAGGGGAAGACTGAGGCCGCCATGGGGGTGTTCGTCCTACTGCCGCTGGTGCTGCCCCTGACGGCGTGGCCCATCGCGCGCCTCGCCGAGCAGCATCTGCACCCGCGCACGGCGACCCGGCTGCTGACCGGGGTGGCCGCGGTGATGGCGGTGTGCAGCACGGTGTGCCTGGGACTGCTGATGGTGGTGGGCACCGCCCAGCTTCCCGGGAACCCGCTCCCCGACGGCTGGTCGGACCCCGAGGTGCGCGCGGCGGTGCCGTACGACGAGGTGGCCGGCAAGGTGGCGATCCCCGCCCTGTGCGCGGTGCTGGCGGCGTGCGGGCGGACGCTGTGGCGGCACGGCCGGGTGCGCCGCCGCGCCCACCGGGCGCTGGCCGGGCTGCGGGGGACGGAGGTGGCGGTCCTGCCGGACGACGTGCCCTACGCCTACGCGCTGCCGGGCGGCCGACGGGACCGTGTCGTGGTGACCACGGCGCTGCTGGAGCACCTGGAACCGGCCGAGCGCCGGGCGCTGTTCGCCCACGAACGGGCCCACCTCGCCGCCCGCCACCACCGCTTCCTGCTCGCCGTCCGGCTGGCCGCGCGCGCCAACCCCTTCCTTCGGCCGCTGCGCACGGCGGTGGCGTACACGACGGAGCGGTGGGCGGACGAGGACGCGGCGCGGACGGTCGGCAGCCGCCGCACCGTGGCCCGGGCGATCGGCAAGGCGGCCCTGGTGTCGCGCGGCACCCCGGTGGCCACGCTGGCGGGCCTCGCGGCGGCGGGCCCGGTGCCGCGCCGGGTGGCGGCCCTGCTCGGGCCCGCTCCGGCGGCGCGCCGCCTGCCGTCGCTGTTCACGCTGGTCGGCCTGGCGGTGTGGGGCGCCGCTGCGGGGACCGCCGCCTCCGCGATGTCGTCCGCGAACTCCGCCGTGACGATGGTCCTCATCCTGTACGCGGCCACGCCCCTGTGACCCCGCGGCGGGCCGGCCGCCGCGGGGCCGGGGCCGCTCAGAGGTCGAACTCGTGCGGCGGCAGGTCGAGGGCGTAGCACGCCTCGCGGACCACGGCCCGCTCGTCCTTGTCGAAGTCGCCGTCGGCACCGCCGATGACGATGCCGATCTGGACGACCGCCCGCGCCTCGGCGGGCTTCTTCTTCGCCTTGGCGATCTCCTGCAGGACGCTCACCTTGCCGAAGGCGAAGTCGGCGGTCAGCTTGCCGATGTTGTCCTCGAAGCGGCGGCGCAGGTCGTCGGCGGGGAAGTTCTGCAGCACCTCGTTGGCGGCGATGAGCTGGGCCACGCGCTGCCGCTCGGACGGATCGACGGTGCCGTCGGCGGCTGCCACCAGGGCGCACATCGCCATGCTCGCGTCGCGGAAGGCGCCGCTCTTCAGATCGTTCTTCTTGGCCGTCAGCTGGGTCTGCATCTGGGATGCGGACTCCTTGAGGCGGTCCCACAGGGCCATGAGTACTCCGTACGGGTCGGGAGGCGCCCGGACCGAAGTGCACCGGGCGCCGTAACTTCTACAGTAATGTAGAAGTCACTCCTCCTCTTCCTCGCCCTCGAAGAAGTCCCCGATCTCGTCCACGACCTCCGCCGCGACCATGCCCCCGACCACGCCGACCGCCAGACCGGCGGCGCCCGCGGCGACGGCGGTGCCCATGCCCGGGCCGGAGCGGTGGTGGTCGTCGTGGGAGCCGTGCGGGACGTGCGGGTCGTAGGAGCCGTGGGACGCCCGCCGCTCGACCAGCTCACGCATCCAGCCGTCGACCTCGGCGGTCCAGTCCCGGGAGTCGTGGAGGCCGACGGTGAACCTGGTCAGCGCGTCGTGGCCGCCGGAGAAGAGGCCGCCGCGCCTGTCGGCCTCCAGGACGACCTCCATGCCGCCCGGACCGGCCAGGAAGGTCACCTCGACCTCGTTCACCCGGTCCGCGTACCGCGCGGACGGGACGATCTCGATCTCCTGGTAGAAGGGCAGCCGCTGCCCCGTGCCGCCGATGCGCCCGTACTCCAGGTCGGCCGACCCGAAGCCGAAGCCGAGCGCGCCGAACGCCTCCAGGATCGCCTCCTGCACGGGCAGCGGGCCGACGGTCAGCGGGTCCAGGTCCCCCTTGTCCTTCGCCCCCGCCACCGACAGCTCGGTGCGCACGCCGAGCACGATGCCCAGCGGCTGTCCGTACAGCTCGGTGACCGGGGTCTCCCAGGGCAGCGGCACGCTGAACGGCACGTCGCGCTCCTCGCCCTCGGTGAGCCGGAAGCCGCCGCCGACCGTGAACCGGTCGAAGGCGACGGCACCCTCGCTCTCGCCCTCCTCGTGCTCGGCCTCGACCCGCGCCACCAGCTCCAGCGTGATGGCCTCGATGTCGAAACCGGCCTGTCCGCCCTTGAGGCGGACCTGGCCGGTGAGCGCGCCGCCGGGCCGGACCGGACCGGGGTCGAGCACCGTGTCGACGGTGGGGCCGCCCACGCCGAGCGAGCCGAGCAGTCGTTTGAACACCATGGTGGCGTCCACTCCTTAAATGTGCGTGTGTTCCGTGAAGGGGGTGCCGCCCACGGGGCGGCCCGCGATATAACTTCTACAAGCGAGTAGAAGCATAGGGGATCGATCCGAGGGGACTTTGCGTTTCCTTTACAGTTGGCGCGGGGGCAGGACATCCTGCTTCCACCCGTGTCGTCCCGCGCGTCCGGGAACACTGGCACAGCCGGAATCGTTATGTACTCGCACACCCACAGAAGGAGCACGTACTTGTCCGCCAGACCGACGGACCCCCCGGGGCACAGTCCCGGACCATCCCGCCAGGCACCCCCTGAGCACGGCACACGGCGGGATGGTGTTCGATGAGTGCCGCGAACGCTCTCCTGGGCCTGCTGGCCGTCTTCGTCCTGACCGCCGGCACCGGATACTTCGTCGCCCAGGAGTTCGCCTACGTCTCCGCCGACCGCCTCGCCCTGGCGCGCGAGGCCGAGTCCGGGGACCGCAAGGCCGCCCGCGCCCTGACGGTGCTGGAGCGGCTGTCCTTCATGCTGTCGGGCGCACAGCTCGGCATCACCGTGACCGGACTGGTCGTCGGCTTCATCGCCGAGCCCTCGGTGTCCGCCCTGCTCCGGCCCGCCCTGTCGGGCCTGGGCCTTCCCGACGCGGCCGTGAGCGGCATCGCGGTCGTGCTGGCCTTCGTGCTGGCCACGGTCGTACAGATGGTGCTGGGCGAGCTGGCCCCGAAGAACCTGGCCATCGCCGTGCCGGAACGGCTGGCGAAGGCACTGGCCGGTTCCACGCTGGCCTATCTGAAGGTCGTCGGCCCCCTCGTGCGCGTCTTCGACGGCGCGGCGAACAGGCTGCTGCACCGGGTCGGCATCGAACCGGTGGAGGAGCTGCACCACGGCGCCACCCTGGAGGAGCTGGGCCACCTGATCGGTGAGTCCCACGAGCAGGGCGCGCTGCCCGAGGACACCGCCGCGCTGCTCGACCACGCCCTGGAGTTCTCCGACCGGACGCTGGACGAGGTGATGGTGCCCCGCGTGGACGCCGTCTTCGTACGGGAGGACGCCACCGCCGCCGAGGCGGTCGACCTCATCGCCAAGTACGGCCACTCCAACTACCCCGTGCTCGGCGACCACCCCGACGACGTCGGCGGCGTCCTCGGCGTGGCCGAGCTGATGCGCCTGCCCGCGGACCGGCTGACGGACACCACGGCCGGCGCCCTCGCCCGGCGCCCGCTGCTGCTGCCGGACACCCTCCCGCTGCCCGACGCCGTGACCCAGATGAGGGAACGGGGCGACGAGTTCGCGGTCGTCCTGGACGAACACGGCGGCGTGGCCGGCATCGTCACCTACGAGGACATCGCCGAGGAACTCGTCGGCGACATCGCGGACGAGACCGACACCGTCACCCAGGTCGCCGTCGCGGACGGCGACGGCTGGCTGGTGGACGCGGGCCGGCGGCTGGACGAGGTGGCCGAGGCCACCGGCGTCGCACTGCCCGAGGAGGAGGACTACGACACCGTGGCCGGCCTGGTCGTCGACCGGCTCGGCCGCTTCCCCGCCATCGGGGACCGGCTCACGGTCGAGCTGCCCGACGGCACCGCCGCCGTGATCGACGTACGCACCCTCGACCGGCACGTACCCGACCGGGTACGGATCCGGCGGCAGGACCACAGGACGACGGAGGAGCAGGCATGAGTTTCCCGATGGCGCTCTTCGTCACCGTGCTGCTGCTGATCGGCAGCGGATTCTTCGTGGCCGCCGAGTTCGCGCTGGTCGCCGCCAAGCGGCACCGCATGGAGAAGGCCGCGGCCGAGGGCCGGTCGGGCGCCAAGGCCGCCCTGGCCGGTATGCGCGAGCTGTCCCTGATGCTGGCCGGGGCCCAGCTCGGCATCACCGTGTGCACCCTGGGCCTGGGCTCGGTGTCCAAGCCCGCGATCTCCCACGAGCTCGACCCGCTGCTGCACAAGCTGGGCCTGCCGAGCGCGCTCAGCTACGGCGTCGCCTTCGCCGTCGCCATGATCGTGGTCGTGTTCCTGCACATGGTGGTCGGCGAGATGGCCCCCAAGTCGTGGGCCATCGCCCACCCCGAGCGGTCCGCGATGCTGCTGTCGCCGCCCTTCCGGGCCGTGGTGAAGGCCGTACGACCGCTGATCTCGGTGCTGAACAGGATGAGCAACGCCCTTGTACGGCTGTGCCGGGTCACCCCGCGCGACGAGCTGGCCTCCGTCCACAACCGGGAGCAGCTCACCCATCTGGTGGCGGAGTCCGAGCGGCTCGGCCTGATCAGTGAGACGGACTCGGAGCTGCTGACGCGCTCGCTGACCGAACCCCAGACCCCGGTACGGGAGCTGCAGGTACCGGCGTCCGAGATCGTCTCGGTGGACGGCGGCGCCGGCGTCGACGAGATCCTGCGCGTCGCCGCGGAGCGCGACCGCACCCGGCTCCTGGTCCGCGAGCACGGCACGGTCCTCGGCGCGGTGCACGCCCGGGACGCCGTGGTGGCCCGCGCCCGGGGACGGGCGGCCGGCGCCCGTGCCCTGGCCCGCCCGGTGCCCGAGCTGACGGACGACGCCACGGTCGCCGACGCGATCGACCTGCTGCGCCGCCGCCGGGCCTCGCTGGCCGTGGTCCGCGACGGCTCCGGGCTGCTCACCGGCATGGTGAGCCTGGACGACCTGCTGGCCCGCTTCCTGCAGCCACAGGCGGCATAAGGCCCACCACGGGCCGGTCCCGGCTCCGGGTCACCCCTCCATCCGGCGGCGTCGCTCGTTGTGCCAGGCGATGGCCCGCCGGATGTCCGGCTCGTGCAGCCCGGTCCGGCAGGCCAGCTCCACCATGGTGAGCACCGGCGGACCGGACGTCAGCACCCGGGTGATCTTCGCCGCCCACAGCTCCTCCTCCACGAAGGGGCGGCTCCGGTACGCCTCGCGGAGCACGTCGAGATGCGCCTCGCAGCAGGCGGTCACCCGGCGCAGACCGTCGGACCAGGTGTCGGTGGGGTGGGCGGAGGAGGAGTCCGGAACGTGTCCGCCCACCTCCTCACCGGCCGGGAAGGTCCTCCCGCAGAGGTCGCACAGCTCCAGCGGAAGGGTCTCGGAACGCCGTGCGTGCTTCCCGCGTCTCCACATCAAAGCTCCCGATCAAAGCTCCCGGTGGCCGGATGCGGCCAGCGTACTGCGGGACACCGGTACCCGGCCCGGCGGGCGGCACGACGTTTGCGCCGGGCACCGCACGGAACCCGTCACCCTCCCTGACAGCGTGCTGCGTGGCCCCGTCGAGCGGGCGCGCACCGGCGGAACGGAAGGCCGATGGCCGGCATGAAGGTTTCCGATCACATCCTTCAGCGCTTGCGCGAGTGGGAGGTGGACCACGTCTTCGCCTACGCGGGCGACGGCATCAACGGTCTCCTGGCGGCGTGGGGACGAGCCGACGACCATCCGAGGTTCGTCCAGTCCCGGCACGAGGAGATGTCCGCGTTCCAGGCCGTCGGCTACGCGAAGTTCTCCGGCAAAGCCGGTGTCTGCGCGGCGACTTCGGGACCCGGCGCCATCCACCTGCTCAACGGCCTCTACGACGCGAAGCTCGACCACGTCCCCGTCGTCGCGCTGGTCGGGCAGACCAACCGCAGCGCCATGGGCGGCTCGTACCAGCAGGAGATCGACCTGCAGAACCTGTACAAGGACGTCGCCTCCGACTTCTGCGAGACGGCGATGGTGCCCGAGCAGCTCCCGAACCTCATCGACCGCGCCTTCCGCACCGCCTACGCGCGGCGCACGGTCACCGCGGTCATCATCCCCGCCGACGTGCAGGAACTGGACTACAGCCCGCCGACGCACGCCTTCAAGATGGTGCCGTCCAGCATGGGGATCGGCCGGTACGCGCCCGTGCCCGCCGACGCCGACATCGAGCGGGCCGCCGAGGTCCTCAACGCCGGTGAGAAGGTCGCCGTCCTCATCGGCCAGGGCGCCCGCGGCGCCCGCGCCGAAGTGGAGGAGCTGGCGGACGTCCTCGGCGCGGGCGTCGCCAAGGCCCTGCTCGGCAAGGACGTGCTCCCCGACGACCTGCCCTACGTCACCGGAGCCATCGGCCTGCTCGGCACCCGGCCCTCCTACGAGCTGATGCAGGACTGCGACACCCTGCTGATGATCGGCTCCAGCTTCCCGTACACGCAGTTCATGCCGGAGCTGGACCAGGCGAGGGGCGTACAGATCGACATCGACCCGCACATGATCGGCATGCGGTACCCCTTCGAGGTGAACCTCGTCGGCGACGCGGCCGAGACGCTGCGCCGCCTCCTGCCGCAGCTGAAGCGGAAGAAGAAGCGGTCCTGGCGCGAGAAGATCGAGAAGGACGTCGCCCGCTGGTGGGAGGTCATGCAGCGGCGCGCCGCCGTGGACGCCGACCCGATCAACCCGGAGTACGTGGTGCACGCCCTCGACGGCAGGCTCCCCGACGACGCGATCGTCACGGCCGACTCCGGCTCCGCCGCCAACTGGTACGCCCGCCACCTGCGGATGCGCGGACGGATGCGCGGCTCCCTCTCGGGCACCCTCGCGACCATGGGACCCGGTGTCCCGTACGCCATCGGCGCGAAGTTCGCTCACCCGGAACGCCCCGCCATCGCCCTCGTCGGCGACGGCGCCATGCAGATGAACGGCATGATGGAGATGGTCACGGCCGCCAAGTACTGGCGGAACTGGTCCGATCCGCGGCTGATCGTGGCCGTCCTCAACAACCGCGACCTGAACCAGGTCACCTGGGAGATGCGGGCGATGTCCGGGGCACCGCAGTTCGAGGAGTCGCAGGCCATCCCCGACCTGCCCTACGCCGAGATCGCACAGCGGATCGGGCTGGAGGGCGTCCGCGTGGAGAAGCCGGAGCAGGTCGAGGCGGCCTGGGACCGGGCGCTGACGGCCGACCGGCCCTTCGTCATCGACTTCCGCACCGACCCCGCCGTGCCGCCGATCCCGCCGCACGCGGAGCTGGACCAGATCGAGGCCGCGGCCTTCGCCGTGCTCAAGGGCGACAGCGACCGCGCCTCCATGGTGAAGCAGGGCTTCAAGGCCAAGGTGCAGGAGATGCTGCCGGGCACCCGGCACCGCGGCGGCCGTCCCGGCGCCGGAGCCGACGACAGCGCCGGCAGGTGAGCCGGCCGACCGGACGGCAGGGGAGCGTACCGCCAGAGTGAACGACGCGAGTGAAGACGGGGGACGGGCCGGCGAGGGGCCCTGGGCGCTGCGCGACTACGCGCTGATCGCCGACGGCGAGCGCGGCGCGCTGGTCGACCCCCGTGGATCGATCGTGTGGATGTGCGCGCCCGCCTGGCACGACGGCGCCGTGTTCGCCGCGCTCCTCGGCGGGCCGGGCCCCTACCGGGTGTCTCCCGGCGACCCCTGGAACGTGCGCGCCCGCCTGGCACGACGGCGCCGTGTTCGCCGCGCTCCTCGGCGGCACCTACCGGGTGTCCCCCGGCGACCCCTGGAACGTGTGGGGCGGCTACTACGAGGACGGCACCCTCATCCGGGTCAGCCGCTGGATCGTGGGGGACGCCGTCGTCTCCTGCCGCGAGGCCCTCGCCGCCCCCGCCGGCACGGGACGCCTGGTGCTGCTGCGGCAGGTCCGCCATACGGGACCTCCTGCCTCGGCCGGGCACGGGTGCCCCCGGCGGGCGCGGCCGACACGGTCACCGGGGGGCGAGGGTGAGCGCGCCGTCCGGGTCGAGGGCGATGTCCACGCCGCTGACCCGGTCGAGGGTCTCCCGCAGCCAGGCCCGTTCGTCCTCCGCGGCGGGCTCCAGCCGCATCCGCCGCGCTCTCAGCGGCACCATGCGCAGCCCGGACGGGCGCCCGCCGTCCGGGGGCACCGACAGCAGCCAGGCGAGCCGCAGGTCGTCGCGGTACTCCTCGTAGCCGGTGATGCCCTCGTAGTCGTCGACGAAGTCGCCGCAGCCGTGGATGATCACCCGGCCGCGGTACATCTCGACCGGGCGGGGGTGGTGCGAGGAGTGGCCGTGGATGACGTCCACACCCCCGTCGACCAGCGTGTGGGCGAAGCCGACATGGCTCCGCGGAACATGGTGGCCCCAGTTCGAACCCCAGTGCACGGACACCACCGCGACGTCCCCCGGACGCTTCGCCTGCCGCACCCGCCGGACGACCGCCTCCGCCGCGGCGGCCGACGGCTCCGCGAGGAACGCCACCCCGGACTGCTCCGCCGTCGCCGCCCAGCTCGGCGGGATGCCGCTGGACATCGTCCCCAGGGCGAACACCAGCACCCGGCCGCCCTCGACGGGGACCACCGCCGGCGCGTACGCCTCGTCGGCGTCCCGTCCCGCGCCCGCCGTCCTCAGGCCCGCGCCGTGGAGCACGTCCAGCGTCTCCCGGAGCCCGGGGCGGCCGAAGTCGAGCACATGGTTGTTGGACAGGACGCACACGTCGGGCCGCGCGACCTCCACGGCGGGCACGTTGGCCGGGTCCATCCGGTAGTGGACGGCCTTCCCGGGCGCGAACGCGTCGCTCCGCGTGACGGAGGTCTCCAGATTGACGATCCGCACGTCCGGGGCGGCCCCACCGAGTACCTCCAGCGCCCGGCCCCACGGCCACGAGAACGGGACCGGCCGGGGAACCGGGCCGCTCACCGCCTCCGCCAGCTCCACATAGCCGCGCGCGTCCCGGACGAAGTCCTCCCGCAGCGCGGGATCGCCCGGGTGCGGGAGGATCTGGTCGATCCCGCGCCCGAGCATCACGTCCCCGCACAGGAACAGCGTCACCGTCCCGGCGTCCATGTCTCCACGGTAGGTCTACGGCACGCCCAGTTCGAACAGGACGTATCCCGCGTACGAGCCGGAGGCCAGGGCGGCCGTGCCCAGCACCGCGGCCAGCGAGGGCCACTTCAGCCGGCGCATGGCCAGGGCGAGCGGGACGAACAGCGGGAACAGCGGGAGCAGATAGCGGGAGACGTTGCCGAAGTACTGCTGGGTGGCCATCACCATCAGGTACGACAGCACCGTGTACACGACGAGCACGGCGGGCGGACGCAGCCGCATCAGCAGCACCGTCAGCACCGGCACCAGCAGCACCACCCCGACCCCGATGATGTCCTCGAACGGCATCGCGAAGAGATAGTCGGAGTGGCCCACCGGCACGGAGGTCAGCACGTCGAGGGTGTGCCGGCCCCAGTCGAACTTGTGGGCCCAGGCGCCGTCCTGGAGCTTGTTGTAGCCACCCCAGTCGCCCATCCGGTAGCCCACCCAGCCCAGATAACCGGCCACGCCCAGCGGGGCGATCGCCACCGCGACCAGCGGGCGGCGGATGCCCTCCTCGCGGCGCCGCACCGCGAGCAGTCCGGCGACGGCGAGGGCGGCGACCAGGGTGACGGCGGTGGGCCGGGCGAGGCCGGCGGTGAAGGTCAGCACCCCGGCGGTGAGCCAGTGCCGGGTCATCACGGCGTAGCAGGCCCAGGCGGCCAGCGCCGTGTACACGGACTCGGAGTACACGGCCCACTCCGCGCCGGAACCGGGCCACACCGCCCACAGCCCCACGGCGACCAGACCGGCCCGGTGCCCGCCCAGCCGGGCCGTGACGGCGTGGATGCCGAGCGCCGCGACGAAGGAGAACACGACCGACACGGTCATCCCGGCGCCGTACGGGCCGAGCCCGGTGACCTCCGAGACGATCCGCATCAGCGCCGGGTACAGCGGGAAGAACGCCGCCGAGTTGCCCTCCAGGGTGATCAGCCCGGTGGCGCCGGGTATCGGCTCCAGCGCCGGGTCGTAGCCGTGCAGGGCGATCTGCTGGTACCACCAGCCGTCCCAGCTTCCCAGCACGTCCCAGGTGTGGGCGCCGCCGCCGAACCGCGGGTGCTTCTCGCGGAAGTCGCCGGCCGAGTCCAGCAGGAACATGAAGACGGCGAAGCCCACCAGCTTCAGCACGCCGTACATCGCGAGGACGGGCCCGTGGCGCACGGCGGCACGGCGCAGCCGCTCGCGCGGGTCCTGGGAGGCCGGCGGGGCGGTGCCGGGCCGGGGCGCGGGGGACGGGGCCGGACCGGCCTGGCTCGTCGGGGCGGTGGTCATGAGGTCGGGGATCCTGTCGTACGGCGGGAGCGCCGGCCGGGGAACACCCAGGCCCGCAGGAGAAGGAAGCGCAGCAGGGTCGCGGCGAGGTTGGCGGCGACCAGCGTCAGCAGCTCCACCCGGGGCCCGGCCCCGGGCGCCGCGCGGTGCAGCACGGCCAGCGAACCGCTGGTGAGGGCGAGGCCGACCAGGAACGCCGCCAGCCCCTTGAGCTGGTGGCGCAGCACCCCGGTCCGGCCGCGCACTCCGAAGGTGAGCCGCCGGTTCGCGGCGGTGTTGGCGACGGCGCTGGCCAGCAGGGCGAGCGCGTTGGCCGCCTGGGCGCCCGCGGCGGGCCGGAGCACGCTGTACAGCAGCAGGTAGAACAGGGTGCTGGCCACCCCGACCGCGGCGAAGCGGACCAGCTGCGGGACCAGCGCGGGCGGCAGCCCGGCGGCCTCGTCGAGTTCCCCGGGGCGGCGCAGCGCGGCCAGCGGCAGCCGGCCGCCGGCCAGCGCGCGCCCCAGCCGGGCCATGCCGCGCAGGTCCGCCAGTGCCGTGGACAGGATGTCGACCCGGCTGTCGGGGTCGTCCACCCAGTCCACCGGCACCTCGTGGATGCGCAGCCCGGCGCGTTCGGCTATCACCAGCAGTTCGGTGTCGAAGAACCACCCCCGGTCCTCGACCAGCGGCAGCAGCCGCTCGGCGACGTCCCGCCGTACCGCCTTGAAACCGCACTGCGCGTCGCTGAACCTCACGGCGAGGGTGCCGCGCAGCAGCCCGTTGTAGCAGCGGGAGATGATCTCCCGCTTCGGTCCGCGCACCACCCGGGAGCCGCGGGCCAGACGGGTGCCGATCGCGATGTCCGAGTGCCCGGAGATCAGCGGGGCCACCAGCGGCAGCAGGGCCGCGAGATCGGTGGACAGGTCCACGTCCAGATAGGCGAGCACCGGCGCGGACGACCGGGACCAGGCGGTGTGCAGGGCCCGGCCGCGGCCCTTCTCGGCCAGCCGTATCCACTCCGTCCCCGGCAGCTCCCGGGCCAGCCGCGCGGCGATCACCGGGGTGCGGTCCGTGCTGGCGTTGTCGGCGACGGTGATCCGGAAGGCGTAGGGGAAGGTCTCCGCGAGGTGCGCGTGGAGCCGCCGGACACAGGGCTCCAGGTCGTTCTCCTCGTTGTGCACGGGCACGACCACGTCCAGGACGGGTTCCGGATGGTGCGCCGGCAGCGGCGCCCGGCGCGGCAGCGCCACCTGCGCCGCGGACGCGGCGGATGAGCGGCGGTCGGTCGGTGCCGACCGCCTCGCGGTTCTCATGACGGGTTCACGGTCTCTTTCCGGCGTACGGCATGACGGGGCCCTGGTACGGGCATGCCGCGCCCGAGTGGTGGTCGGGGGAACGGCCCGGGGGCGGGGTCGCCCACGGGCGGGGACGGAAGGGGCTAGCCGCTGCCGGCCGACTCCTCACCGGCCGAGGCGGAGGGCCCCCGCGCCGGTGGTGTGGACGGCGGGGCGGTCGGCGGTGCGGTGGAGACCGGCGGTGACGGTGCCGTCGTGGCCCGCCCCGTCGTGCCCGGCGCGGTGGACGACGGGAAGAAGGTCGGCGTGCCGCCGTACCCGGGTGACGTGGTGCCGGTGTCCGTCGTCCCGGGCGTGTTCGTCGGCGGCCGGGACACGCTCGGTTCCGTGTCCGGTGCGGACGTCGTCGGCACCGGGGACACCGGCGGCGTCGGACCGGTCGCCGGCAGCGGCCCGCGGTCGGCCGGCAGGGACCGGGAGTCGGCGCCGGGCAGCAGGGCCAGCCCGACGCTCAGCCCGGCCACCGCGAGGGCCGAGCCGCCGGCCCGCCACAGCATCCGGGCCCGGCGGCGGACCCGGATGCCCTCGTACAGGCGTTCCTGGTGCTCGGACCGGAAGGGAGCCGGCTGCCGGGTGTCACGCATCATGCGCGTCAGCTCACGCTCGAAGTCGTCCATCGCTTCTCCCCTCACCCCACGGGCCTGACGGTGTCGGACAGGATCTGCCGCAGCCGCGCCACACCGCGCGACGCGTGGGAGCGCGCGGTGCCCACCGGGCAGCCGAGGGCCTGCGCCACCTGCCCCTCGGGCAGGTCCTCGCAGTAGCGCAGCACCACCGCGGCCCGCTGCCGGGGCGGCAGCAGCGCCAGCGCGGCCTCCAGCCGCGAGCGCTCCGCGACGGCCGACGACACGTCGCCGGGCCCGGCCCGGTCGGGCAGCTCGCCCACCGGGCGCTCCCCCCACCAGCGGCGCCGGGCCGAACGGGCCGCCATCCGCACCAGCACCTGACGCACATACGCCTCCGGGGCCTGCTCGGCGACCCTCGGCCAGACGAACCACAGCTTCACCAGGGCCTCCTGGACGAGGTCCTCGGCGCGCTGCCGGTCACCGCCGGTGAGCAGCCGCGCGACATGGAGCAGCGCCGACCAGCGGGCAGCCACGAACTCGTCGAAGCCGTCCACCCGAAACCGCTCCATCCCCACCGCCCCGTGTCCGAACAACCCCTTACACCTGAGACAAAGACTCATGACCCGGCGAAACGATGCACCCAAGTGCTGTGATCCACCTCACCTCGGACACACTCACCTCGGGCACGCCCGCCTCGGACACGCCCGCCTCGGACACGCGAAAGGGCGGGCCGTACGCCCGTGACCGCGTCACAGCGGTCGATGGACGTACGGCCCGCCCCGGGGCGGCGGCCGGCCCTGCCTACGTACGGTCGCCCTTCGGCTTGCCCCGCTGGTCCGGGGTGCCGTGCGGCGGCGGGCTGGACGGCTGCGGCGAGGTGGCGGGCGAGACCGGGGACCCGGACCGGCCGGCGCCCTGCTCGGGACGGAGCGCGCCGGGGTCGCCGGACGTCGGCTCGGCACCCGCGTTCAGCTGTTCCAGCCGGGCCTTCAGCAGCCCGGTCGCCGGAACCCGGTCGGCGTGCGAACGCTCGTACGCCAGCAGCTCCTCGACCTCGCCCGCGGACAGCGAGCGGATCCGGCTCTCCAGGCCGCCGATGGGCAGATGGTCGTAATCGGGCAGCGGCAGGGCGTTGCGGGCGGAATCTGCCATGGTTCTCACTTCCCTGGTGTACGACGTTGCGGAGCCGTCGGCGGCGGGCCGACGGGGGAGCGGGACGGTCAGCGGCCCCCCGACCCGCCACTGCCGAACGCCCCGCTGCTGCCCTCGTCCCAACGGGGCCGCTCCTGCGACGCGCTCGTACGGCTGCCGGCGTTGCCGTGGCCCTTCAGTTCGTGCGGCAGCAGCCGCTCGCCGCTTCTGGGCACCTCGTCCGGCTCCCGCCGCTCCCGTGTCTCCCGGACCGGGCCCCCTTCGGGCATCCGGGGCTGTTCCTCCGGGCCGGGCCGACGCACCGTGCTGTTCCTGACCCGGCGGCTGCCGAAGGCGAACATGCCGATCAGCAGCGCCAGGACCACCACACCCGCCACCACGAGCCCCGCACCGAGGGCGCCGCGGCCCGCGGCAAGGTCGGCCGTTTCCATCCACGCGGTGTTCATCATGGCCCGCGGGTACCCCCCGGTCCCGTCCACCAACCTGCTCACCTCACGGCGCCGCACGGGCGCCCGGCGCGAAACCGCCGCACACCGCGCGGAACCCTCGGGGACACCGGGTTTGACCGCCGGGGCGGCGGCTACCCGCGCGATGTGACGACGACATCCCAGGAAGAGCTGTTCCGGTTCCTGGAGGACCGTTTCGCGTGCGCCCAGGCATGCACCGAATGCGCGCGGTCCTGCGCGACGCGGGCGAGCCTCGTGGACCCGGACGGCACCGAGAACCAGGAACTCGTACGACGCAAGGGCATCATGTGCGCGGAGGTCTGCGACGCGACCTGCCGGGTGCTGTCCGAGCAGAACCAGGTGGACGAGGCGACCATCCGCGTCCAGGTGGAGTGGTGCCGCCAGGTGTGCCTGGAGAGCGCGCAGGTGTTCGACGGTTGCTCCGGGGCGGAGGAGACGGCACAGGCGTGCCGCGCCTGCGCACGGGCCTGCACGGAGTTCCTCGCCACTCTGAACTGACCCGTCGGTGGGCGAAGCGGGCCGGGCGTCGTGGCACCGTACAAACTCGGGCGAGTTGTCGCCATACTGGACGAGCCAGGGGAGGGCGGGACGGACTGCGACGGGGGCGGGCGAAGGAGATGGGGGACAGCAGGCTGATCCACGGCCGGTACCGGCTGATCGACCGGGTCGGACGCGGCGGCATGGGGGAGGTGTGGCGGGCACGGGACGAGTCACTGGGGCGGCAGGTCGCCGTGAAGTGCCTCAAACCCGTCGGCCCGCAGCAGGACCGGTCGTTCGGCCGGGTGCTGCGCGAGCGGTTCCGCCGGGAGGCCCGGGTGGCCGCGGCACTGCAGCACCGGGGGATCACCGTCGTGCACGACTTCGGGGAGTCCGAGGGCGTGCTCTATCTGGTGATGGAGCTGCTCCAGGGCCGCAACCTCAGCCAGCTCCTGGAGGACAACAGACAGCATCCGCTGCCGGTCGACGAGGTGGTGGAGGTCGCCGAGCAGGTCGCCGAGGCCCTCGCCTACACCCACGACCAGGGCGTCGTGCACCGGGACCTCAAGCCCGCCAACATCGTGCGGCTGGACGACGGCACGGTGAAGATCTGCGACTTCGGCATAGCCCGCCTCGGCCACGACATCGGCTTCACGTCCCGGCTGACCGGCACCGGCGTCGCCATGGGCACCCCGCACTACATGTCGCCGGAGCAGATCAGCGGCTCGGAGGTGGACCGGCGCAGCGACCTGTACTCCTTCGGCTGCGTGCTGTACGAGATCGCCACCGGCGTACCGCCGTTCGACCTCGACGACGCCTGGGCGGTCCTCGTCGGACACCGCGACACCCCGCCCCGTCCGCCGCGCGGCCACCGCGCCGAACTGCCCGAGCGGCTGGAACGCATCATCCTGGACCTGCTGGCCAAGGAGCCCGGAGGGCGGCCGGACAGCGCCCGTGAACTGGCCCGCCGGGTCGGCGCGCTGCGGGCCGCGCCGGCGGCGGTCCCGGGCCCGACGGGCCCGCCCGAGGCACTCGCGGGTGCGGTCCGTCCGTACCTCTTCGAGGAGCCCGAGCCGGTGGGGCGCGCGGCCCGGCTGCCGTCCTGGACCCGCGGCATGACCACCGGACACAAGGCGGCCGGCGCCGGACTGCGCACCACACCCCCCGACCCGGCGGCCGGCCTGTCCGGCGAGTGGATCGCCCGCCCCGCCACCGGCCCCCGCGCGCGGCCCGCGGCGGACGGGCCGTCCTCCCCCTCACCGGAGGCGCTGACCGCCCTCGCCGGACGGCACAACGCGGGCCTGAGCCTGGGGCGCCTCGGCCGCTGGACGGAGGCGGGGGAGGTGCACCGCGCGGTCGCCGCCGAGCGCGAGCACCTCCTCGGCCCCGACCACCCCGACACCCTCGCCAGCCGTTACGAGGTCGCGTTCACCCTCAGCCGCACCGGTCGCGCCGCCGACGCGCTGCGCGCCTACAAGCAGGTCGCCGAGGCCCGCATCCGCGCGTTCGGAGCCGACCACCCCGACACCCTCGCCGCCCGCCAGGAGATGGCGTACGTCCTCGCCCAGCTGGGCCGCCCCTTCGACGCCCACCAGGTCTATCTGTCGGTGCTCGCCGCCCGCGAGCGGACCATGGGACCCGACCACCCCGACACCCTGCGCTGCCGCCACAACCTCGCCTTCAACCTCAGCCGGCTCGGCCGCCTGGAGGACTCGTACGGCATGGCGTGCGAGGTGGCCGCCGACCGCGCCCGCGTGCTCGGACCCGAGCACCCCGACACCCTCGTCACCCGCTACGACGTCGCCTACACCCTCGGTCAGCTGGGCCGCTGGACGGAGGCCCTGGAGACCTACCGCGAGGTCGCCGAGGCCCGCGCCAGGGCCCTCGGCCCGGACCACGCCGACACCCTCGCCGCCCGCTACGAGACCGGCATCGGCCTGGGCCGGCTCGGCCGCACCGCCGAGGCCCTCGACCTCTACCGCGCCCTGGTAGGGGACCGCACCCGCGTCGAGGGACCCACCCACCCCGAGACCCTGCGCGCCCGGCACGGCATCGGCGTCAACCTCGGCCGGCTCGGCCGCTGGGTGGACGCCCTCGCCGAGTCCCGCGAGGTCTGCGCGCTGCGCGAGCGGGTCCTCGGCGCCGACCACCAGGACACCCTGGTCAGCCGCCGCGAGGTGGCCGTGGGGCTGGGCTGGCTCGGCCACTGGGCGGAGGCGCTGACCGAGTACCGGCGGGTCGCCGAGGCCCGCGAACGCGTCCTCGGCGCGGGCCACGCCGACACCCTCGCCGCCCGCAACGACGAGGCCCACTGCCTGGAGCGGCTGGGCCGCGGCGCGGAGGCGGCCGAGCTGTACCGCCGGGTGGCGGAACTGCGGCAGCAGGGGGCGGCCGGCGGGGCGTGAGACTCCGGCCCGTGTCCGGCCCGTGCGGACCGGCGCGTGTCCGGCCGGTGCGGACCGGCGCGTGTCTGGCCGGTGCGGAACGGCGCGTGTTACGAAGGACCATGACCGCACCCGAGGCAACCCGGACCTACGACGCCGTCATCGTCGGCGGAGGCCACAACGGCCTCGTCGCCGCCGCCTACCTCGCCCGGGCCGGGCGCTCCGTGCTGGTGCTGGAGCGGCTGGACCACACCGGTGGGGCGGCGGTGTCCACCCGCCCGTTCACCGGCGTCGACGCACGGCTGTCCCGGTACTCGTACCTGGTCAGCCTGTTGCCCCGGAAGATCGTCCGGGATCTCGGCCTCGACTTCCGGCCGATCACCCGCACCATCTCCTCGTACACCCCCGTCGAACGCGACGGACGGCCCACCGGGCTGCTCGTCGGCGGCGGCGAGCAGCGCACCCGCGAGGCGTTCGCCCGGCTCACCGGCTCCGAGAGCGAGTACCGGGCCTGGCGGCGCTTCTACGACATGACCGGCCGCGTCGCCCGCGCCGTCTTCCCGACCCTCACCGAGCCGCTGCCCACCCGCGACGAACTGCGCCGCGCCGTCGACGACGAGGAGGCCTGGCGGACCCTCTTCGAGGAACCCCTCGGCGTCGCCGTCGAGGAGTGCTTCGCCGACGACCTGGTGCGCGGCGTCGTCCTCACCGACGCCCTCATCGGCACCTTCGCCGACGCCCACGACCCCTCGCTGAAGCAGAACCGCTGCTTCCTCTACCACGTCATCGGCGGCGGCACCGGCGCCTGGGATGTACCGGTCGGCGGCATGGGCGCCCTCACCGACGCCCTGGCCGACGCCGCCCGCGCCGCCGGCGCGGTCATCGCCACCGGCCATGAGGCGGTGCGCGTCGACACCGACGGCCGCACGGCCGAGGTCACCCACCGCACCGCCGACGGCGAGGGCGTCGCCGCCGCACGGCACGTCCTGGTGAACGCCTCCCCGCAGGAACTCGCGAGGCTCACCGGCGACACGCCCCCGCCGCGCGCCGAGGGCGCCCAGCTCAAGGTGAACATGCTCCTCGAGCGGCTGCCGAGGCTGCGCGACACCTCCGTCGACCCGCGCGAGGCGTTCGCCGGCACCTTCCACATCGCCGAGGGGTACGGGCAACTGGCCGCCGCCCACGCCCAGGCCACCGCCGGTGAGCTGCCCGCCGCCCCGCCCTCGGAGATCTACTGTCACTCGCTCACCGACCCCACGATCCTCGGCCCGGACCTGGCCACCCGGGGCTACCAGACCCTCACCCTGTTCGGACTGCACACCCCCGCCCGGCTGTTCGAACGGGACAACGACGCCGTACGCGAGGAACTCCTGAAGTCGACGCTCGCCCAGCTCGACGCCCACCTCGCCGAACCCCTCGTGGACTGCCTGGCCACCGACGCCGACGGCCGCCCGTGTCTGGAGGCCCGGTCCCCGCTGGACCTGGAACGCGACCTCGGACTGCCCGGCGGCAACATCTTCCACCGCGACCTGTCCTGGCCCCACGCCCAGGAGGGCACCGGCCGCTGGGGCGTGGAGACCCGGCACGCAGGCGTCCTGCTGTGCGGCGCGGGCGCGGTGCGCGGCGGCGGGGTGAGCGGGGTACCGGGACACAACGCGGCGATGGCGGTGCTGGAGGCGGGGGAGGGGGGATGCGCCGACGGACGACTCCGGGCGTAGTACTCTGCCTGAAGTGGTGTGATGGCAGATGCTGCGGGCGGAGTGAGGGCAGTGGTCAGACGGAACGAGCAGCGCCGGGCCGCGCTGGTGGACGCCGCGATCGAGGTGCTGGCCCGTGAGGGCGCCCGGGGGCTGACGTTCCGGGCGGTGGACACCGAGGCCGCCGTACCCGTCGGCACCGCGTCGAACTACTTCGGCTCGCGCGACGACCTGCTCACCCAGGCCGGCGCCCGGGTCTACGAGCGGCTCCAGCCCGACGAGGAGCTCATCGCCCGGCAGCGGTCCGCCGGGCGCGACCGGGAGACCTACGCGGGGCTGATGCGGGAAGTGGTCGGCCGTGTCGCCGCCTTCCGCACCGGATACCTCGCCCTGCTCGAACTCCGGCTGGAGGCCACCCGCCGTCCGGAACTCCGCGAGGTGCTCACCGAGCGGGTCCGCGCCGACGTCGAGGCCAACGTCCGCTACCACGAGGGGTCGGGCCTGCCCGGCGACGCCATGGCCGTCAAGCTGCTGTACCTGGCGCTGAACTGGCTGATCGTCGAACAGCTCACCCTGCCGGACGTCTTCACCCCGGACGAGCGCGAGCGGCTGGTGACGGCCGCGGTCGAGCGGATCGTGGCCGCCGAGTAGCCGGGACGGGCCGTCAGTCCCGCTTCCCGCGCAGGTCCACGATCCGCCGGATCTTGCCCACCGAGCGCTCCAGCGTCTCCGGTTCGACGATCTCCACGCCCACCGAGACGCCGATGCCGTCCTTCACCGCCGCCACGATCGACCGGGCGGCGGCATCCCGTGTCGTGGCGTCCGCGCCGGGACGGGCCTCCGCGCGGACGGTGAGGGAGTCCATACGGCCCTCCGTGGTGAGACGGAGCTGGAAGTGGGGTGCCACGCCCGGGGTGCGCAGCACGATCTCCTCGATCTGTGTGGGGAAGAGGTTCACCCCGCGCAGGATCACCATGTCGTCGCTGCGGCCGGTCACCTTCTCCATCCGCCGGAACACCCGGGCGGTCCCCGGCAGCAGACGGGTCAGGTCCCGCGTCCGGTACCGGACGATCGGCATCGCCTCCTTGGTGAGCGAGGTGAAGACCAGCTCGCCCCGCTCGCCCTCCGGAAGGACCTCACCGGTGAAGGGGTCGACGACCTCCGGATAGAAGTGGTCCTCCCAGATGTGCAGACCGTCCTTGGTCTCCACGCACTCCTGCGCGACACCCGGGCCGATCACCTCGGACAGCCCGTATATGTCGACCGCGTCGATCGCGAACCGCTCCTCGATCTCCTGCCGCATCCGCTCCGTCCACGGCTCCGCGCCGAAGATCCCCACCCGCAGCGAGGTGGAGCGCGGGTCGACACCCTGCCGCTCGAACTCGTCGAGCAGGGTGAGCATGTAGGACGGGGTCACCATGATGATCTCGGGCTTCAGATCCTGGATCAGCGTCACCTGACGGGACGTCATCCCGCCGGACGCGGGGATCACCGTACAGCCGAGCCGTTCGGCGCCGTAGTGGGCGCCCAGGCCACCGGTGAACAGGCCATAGCCGTAGGCCACATGTGCCGTGTCCCCGGGGCGGCCGCCCGCCGCGCGGATGGACCGGGCCACCATGTCGGCCCACATGGAAAGGTCACCTTCTGTGTAGCCGACGACCGTGGGGCGTCCGGTGGTGCCGCTGGAGGCGTGCAGACGGCGGATACGGTCGCGGCCCACCGCGAACATGCCGTACGGGTAGTTCTCCCGCAGGTCCGCCTTGGTGGTGAACGGGAAACGGGACAGGTCGGACAGCGAGCGGCAGTCGTCCGGGTGGACGCCCGCCTTGTCGAAGGACTCCCGGTAGAACGGCACGTTGTCGTACGCGTGCCGCAGGGAACTCCGCAGCCGTTCCAGCTGGAGCGCGCGCAGCCCTTCGGGGTCGAGTCGTTCCGCCGGGTCCAGCAGGTCCGCCGCCTCCGTCATCGGGACCGTCCTCCCACCTGTCGTACCAATTCGGACGACCGATCATTCGGTCGATCTTTCCGGGATCAGTAAGTCAGGCCACTGGCCCGGGGGCAAGAGTCCGCCTGCACTTTTCTCGCCCCCGCCGCCCCTCACCGGCGCACCGCCTCACCCCGCGGTCCGTACGGTGACGCCGCGCGCCGTACGCGGCCACCGGTGCCGCCGGCCGAACCGGCCCGGCGGCGTGACCACCACCGGCGGCTCGCTCTCGGCCGCCTCCCCGGACGCGGCCGGGTCGCCGCCTCGGGTCCGCCCCGCCCGCCCCGGCGTCCTCGCGGAAAGGTACTTCTCGCGGCCTGTCGGGGGCAGGGACCGATCGCTAGGCTGGCCCGCGGACGACGGTAATCGGGAGGAGCACGGACGTGGCCGAGAGCACCACCCAGCAGCGCCCGCTCACGGGCTGGGACAAGCCGGAGCTGGACCTCAGCAACGCGCAGTGGCAGTCCAGCAGCCGTGGCCTGGGCGATGTCCAGATCGCCTTCGTGGAGGGCTTCATCGCCATGCGCAACAGCGGCAGCCCGGAGAGCCCTTCCCTGATCTTCACCCCCGCCGAGTGGGGCGCGTTCGTGTCGGGAGCGCGGGAGGGGGAGTTCGACCTGACGTGAGCGGCGCCGCCGCGGGAGGTGTTCCGCGCCTTTTCCGGACACGCGATCCGAAGTGCCGTCCCCGGCCCGCGCCCGAGTCGGGCCGGCCGGGGGGCGAGGACCGAAGGTCGTATCCCGGAGGCGAGGAACCATGAACACCCAGCCGGTCGTCGCGGCGGTCGACGGTCTGCGCGCCCTGGAGTGGGCCCTCGACGCCGCACGCCGGCGCGAGGCCCCGCTGCGGATCGTGCACGTGCGCCGGTACGCCTCCTGGGCACGGCCCGAGGTCCTGGCGGCCGGACCGCCCGACCCCGACGAGGACCCGGTCCTCGACAGCCGCCGACTGCGGGCAGCCGTGCCGCGGGGGCGGCACGGGCGGGCGCAGCGGCACCTCGCAGACGCCGAGCGGCGCCACACCCCCGCTCGGTCTCCACACAGGGTCACGCTAATGGCAGCAAATCCCCTTATCATTAGCCGCATGCGGGACTCGATCACCACGGACACCCACCTCGCCCTGGACCTCGCGCTCACTGTCCGCCATGACGGCGACGGCGGAGTCGCCGACGAGCTGACCGACCCACCCGCCCTCACCACGTGGGTCCGCGCGCGCCCGCACACGCTTCCCGCCGCGGGCACCTTCGTCGCCGACGAGAACGACCTCACCGCCGTCCTCGCCCTCCGGGCGGCCGTTCGTACCCTCTTCGCGCACGCCGTCCGCCCCGCACCGCCCGGTCCCGCCGACGAGGCCCGCCTGCTGCCGCTCGCGGAGGCGTTGCGGTGCCTGAACGAGGCGGCCGCCCGTACCCCCACCGTCCCGGTCCTGGAGTGGGCCGGCGGGGCCGAGCCCGTCGGTCACCGGCGGCCGGTCCCGGACGGGCGCGACGACCTGACCGCCGTACTCGCCCAGGCCGCGATCGCCTTCCTCGCCGGCCCCGACCGCGAACGCCTCCGCGCCTGCCACGCCCCCCGCTGTGTGCGCTACTTCCTGAAGGAACACCCGCGTCAGGAGTGGTGCAAGCCCTCCTGCGGCAACCGCGCCCGGGTGGCCCGCCACCACGAGCGGCACCGGCGGTCCGGGTAGCGGAGACGTGCGTCGCCCGACCGTCCGTACGCGGGTCCGGGCACGTACCATGGCGGCATGTCGTTCCTCCGCCGCCGCAGTGCCACGCCCGCCGGGCCCGAATTCGACGTTCTGGCCATGGACCCGGGCGACTGGCCCGGCAATCTGGGCGCCGGGCTGCTGCCCGCCCCCGACGGAAGCTGCCAGGGCGTCTTCCTGCGTTACGACCTGTTCGGCGGCCGCGGCCCCGCGATGATCATCGGCAATCTGCCCGAGGGCTCCCCGGCCCGGGACGTCCCGGAGGGCGAGGTCCCCTTCGAGGTCGGGCAGCTGCTGCTGGCGCTGGAGAACGACGAGGAGATCACCGTCGTCGGCACCGAGGACGTGCCGGTGATGCAGGGCGACAACCTGCTGATCGTGCGCCGGGTCAAGCTCTCCGAGAGCCGGATCTCCTGCGTGCAGTTCGACCGCAGCGACAACGTCCTGGTGACCATCGCCGCCTGGGACCGCCCCATCACCGACGACCTGTACGCCCTCCTCAAGCCGCTTCCCGCGGAGCTGTTCCAGCAGGGCTGACACAAGGGGCCGGGTTCCGTGGGAACCCGGCCCTCCCGCTACGTCCTCCGCGCCGCTACGACGACGTCACCCTCACGTCCGCCGCCCGCACGAAGCCGACCCGGTGGCCGAACTGGATCTCGTAGTACAGGTCCTCGCCCCGCACCACCTGGTGGGACGCCTCGTCGAAGGTCACCGCGTAGTAGTACTCGCCGGGCACCTTGCCTCCGGTCACGTACTTCTGGCCCTTGAGCACCGTGTACGGCAGCGGCGACACCGCCTGGGCCGGCACGCCCTCCGGGTAGGCGGCCTTCTCCGGGTACGCCCTTCCGTACACCGGCACCGAGTCGAGGCCCTCCTTCGGGGTGACGACCTTGCCCTTCGCGGGCACCGCGGTGGGGTGCTTCCCCGGGTTCTCGAACCAGGCCTTCCGGCCGAGGTACCAGATGGCGGTCCAGTCGCCCCAGCGGTCGGCGACCGCGTACTGCTGGCCCGTGGAGACCCGCGAGGACAGGTCGTTCACCCCGGTGGTCGGGGCGGAGCCGAGGCCGACGTCCCTGATCAGCGGGGAGTCCTCGTCATGGTCGGAGTACAGCCGCACCGCGCTCGACCCGTGGCCGGCGCACGGCTCGCCCGCGGTCTCGCAGCCCGTGAAGACCGGCCGGTTGGCGGCGTAGTCGGGCCGGATCGTGACGATGCCCGCGCGCTTGCCGGCCGTGGCCTTCAGGGGCTTCCCCAGCAGTTCGAAGTAGTGCCGCCAGTCCCAGTACGGTCCGGGGTCGGTGTGCATGCCGGGGATGGTGGCGGTGGTCGTCCCCGGCACCGTGTCGTGGCCGAGGACGTGCTGCCGGTCCAGCGGGATGTCGTACTTCTCGGCGAGGTACTTCACCAGCCGGGCCGAGGACCGGTACATCGCCTCGGTGTACCAGGCGTCGGGATCCGTCAGGAAACCCTCGTGCTCCAGACCGATCGACCCCGCGTTGACGTACCAGTTGCCCGCGTGCCAGGCCACGTCCTTCGCCTTCACATGCTGGGCGATGTGACCGTCCGTGGAGCGCAGGCTGTATTGCCAGGACACATAGGTGGGGTCCTGCACCATGTCGAGGACGCCCTCCCAGGCGCCCTCCGTGTCATGGACGACGATGTACCGGATGCGCTGCGAGGCGGGCCGGTCGCCCAGGTCGTGGTTGCCGTAGTCGCCGTCGCCGAACTCCTCGTACGGGGCCGGGATCCACTCGCAGGACACCGTCCTCGGGCACTCCGTGCCGGCGGCGGAGGCGGTGCGCAGTCCGGCGTGCTCCAGCGCCCCGGTGTCGGGCGCGAGGCCGGGGCGGGCGGCCAGGGCGACCTGCTGTCCGGCGTCGGTGACCCGTTCCTCGCCGGTGCGGATCACCTCGTACACGTCGTTCGCGTACGCCACCGCCGACGCGGTGTCGTCGGCGCCGGAGAAGAGGGCGACCGCCGCGTACCAGTCGGCGGGGTCGTCGCTCCCGGGCTCGCCCAGCCGGCGTTGGGCATCGGCCAGCAGGGCGGCGCCGCCCGCCACGTTGGCGGCCGGGTCCTCGCGCAGGCGTTCGGGGCTGAGGCCGGTGAGGCGGGCGGCTCTCGGCAGGGTGGTGAGCCGGGCGGGCAGTTCTTCGGTGCGCGCCGCTCGTGCCTCGGGACGCTTCGGCGGGCGGGCCTCGTCGCCGCGCGGATCCTCCGTGCCCGAGGAGTGGTGGTCGGAGGCGGCGAGCGCGGTGCGGGCGTCCGTGAGGTGCATCGGGCCGTAGCCGCCGGTCACGCTCGGGGCGCCGGCATGGGCGTCCCAGCGGGACTGGAGGTAGGAGACGCCGAGCAGCACGCTCTGCGGTACGTCGTACGCGGCGGCTGCGGTGGCGAACGCGTGTTGCAGCCGGGCGCTGCCCGGAGAGGCCGGGGTGGGTGCCGCGCCCAGTAGCGGCAGCGTCAGCGCGGCTGCGGCGAGGGCGCGGAGGGCACCGCGGGTGGCGCGTCTGGACGGCCCGGCCACGCGGCGGGGCTCGGTGGCGGGTTCTCGCAATGCAGCCTCCTGGGGTGATCGGGCATGGTGCGCCGGATGGGGCCGAGCGGTGCGTCAGTCGTACCGGTCGGCTGATAATCCGTCAATCATGCCCAGGGAGGCGTGAAATCCCTTGTCAATCGGGGTGTGTGGGGTTTTCGTGGCGGCAGGTGCCGGGCCTGCGGGGCGTCAGTGGTGTACGCCAGTGGTGCCGGGCGGGGGCGGGTTTCGCTGGCCGGCGCTTGCCGGGTGCCTCCCCCGCTCTCGGCTTCGCTCGAGCGGGAGGGACCCCCATCGCCCTGGGGGCACCTCCCAGGCCCTTGAGGCGCTGGGGGAGGCACGACTGCCCGCAGCTGGGGGGAGGGCGGTGTGGCTGCGCGCAGCCGGCTGCGGCGGCGTCGGGGGTCAGCGGGTGCCCACTGCCGCGCGTACTGCTCGGCGGGCCATTTGGCAGTCGTCGTGGAGGCGGCGGAGGAGGAGGCGGTGTTCTTCGCCGGACGGGGCCGTGGGGGACGTGTCCTGCATCGAGCGCTGGACGGCCGTCTCGTACGTGCGGATCTCCCGGGTCAGTACGAGCATCAGGTTGACCAGGAAGGCGTCCCGCGAGGCCGGACCCGCCGACTGGGCGATCTGGCTGATCTGACGCCGCGCCGCCGGAGCGTCCCCGAGGACCGACCACAGCGTCGCCAGGTCGTACCCCGGCAGGTACCAGCCCGCGTGCTCCCAGTCCACCAGCACCGGACCGGCCGGTGAGAGCAGGATGTTGGAGAGCAGGGCGTCGCCGTGGCAGAACTGGCCCATGGCCTGCCGCCCGGTGGCCAGCGCGATGCCGTGCAGCAGCTTCTGCAGGTCGCCCAGGTCCCGGTCGGTGAGCAGACCCAGCTCGTGGTACCGGGAGATACGGGCCGCGTAGTCCAGCGGCGCGTCGAACGTCCCGGCCGGCGGCCGCCAGGAGTTCAGCCGGCAGATCGCGCCGAGTGCCGCCCTGATGTCCGCCCGCGGCGGTGCCTCGGCCGGGTGCCGCTGGAGCGCCGCCACCCGGCCGGGCAACCGCTCGATCACCAGCGTGCCGTTGTCCGGATCCGCCGCGATCAGCCGGGGCGCCCGCACAGGCGGACGGTGCCGGACGAACGAGCGGTATGCCGCTATTTCGTGGCGGATCCGCTCACTCCACGCGGGGGAGTGGTCCACTAAGCACTTGGCGACCGCGGTGCTCCGGCCGGTGGTGCCGACCAGCAGGACGGACCGGCCGGTGCGGCGCAGCACCTGGACCGGCGCGAACTCCGGGCAGATGCGGTGCACCGACGCGATCGCCGTGCGGAGCTGGGCGCCCTGCGGGCCGGACAGGTCGAGCCTCCCGCTGAGCGGCTGGGTGCCCGGTCCCGCGGTGCGCCGTACGTTGCCGGCGCCGAGGACGGGGTTCGCCGGGCGCACGGGGGCGAGGTAGGGGCCGCTGTCCGACGGACGGGGGCGCAGCGGCCGGGGCGGGGCGGACACGGAGGACGATGCTGCGTACATGGGTGATACAGATCCCTTCGTGTGCCTGCGGCGTCAGCGCACCACCCGGCCCGGCCGCCCGGGCGCACCCTGGGGGAATGCCCCTGTGCGACGGGGTCGTGGTGGCGCGTTCCTACTCGACACCCGATGGCCCCTGGCACACCATCTGGCGCACCCTGGCGAACCCTGGCGAATAGTCGCCCGGCAACCCGCACCGGGCTACTGTCAACTCAGCCGAGAACCTGGGGGCTTGACGTGAGCGGACAACCCAACACCCGGCTCTCGGACCTGTTCGGCCTGGCCGGCTGGTCCAAGGGCGAACTCGCGAGGCTGGTCAACCGGCAGGCGGCGGCCATGGGCCACCCCCAGCTGGCGACCGACACCTCCCGGGTGCGGCGGTGGATCGACATGGGAGAGATCCCGCGCGATCCCGTACCGCGGGTGCTGGCGGCTCTGTTCACCGAGCGTCTCGGCCGTGTCGTGACCATCGAGGATCTCGGTCTGGTCCGGCACGGGCGTACGGGGAAACGGCCACGCCCCGGGAGTGCGGAACATCCCGACGGAGTGCCGTGGGCGCCCGAGCGGACAGCCGAGGTCCTCACCGAATTCACGGGAATGGACCTCATGCTCAACCGACGCGGCCTGGTGGGCGCGGGCGCCGCGCTCACCGCGGGCTCCGCACTCAGCAGCGCCATGCACGACTGGCTGCACACCGATCCGGCCCTGACCGCCGACGCTCCCCGACTCGACGACCCCCTGCGCGCCGACCCCGCCGGGTTCGACCGGTACGAGGCCGCCCCGATCGGCTCGCAGGAGATCGAGGAGCTGGAGCGCTCCGTGGAGGTGTTCCGTGCCTGGGACGCCGCCCGCGGCGGCGGTCTCCAGCGCAAGGCGGTGGTCGGCCAGCTCAACGAGGTGGGCGGCATCCTCGCCTACCACCACCCACCCCATCTCCAGCGGCGCCTGTGGGGCGTCGCCGCCAACCTCGCCGTCCTCGCCGGCTGGATGTCGCACGACGTCGGCATGGAACCCACCGCCCAGAAGTACTTCGTGATCGCCGCCCACGCGGCCCGGGAGGGCGGCGACCGGCCGCGCGCCGGTGAGGCCCTGTCCCGGGCGGCCCGGCAGATGGTGCACCTGGGCCGGCCCGACGAGGCGATGGACCTGATGAAGCTCGCCCAGTCCGGCTCGGGCGAGGAGGTCCTGCCGCGCACCCGCGCCATGTTCCACACCGTCGAGGCGTGGGCGCAGGCGTCCATGGGCAAGGGCCAGGCGATGCGCCGCACCCTGGGACAGGCGGAGGACCTCTTCGTCTCCGACAAGGGGGACGTGCCCCCGCCGAACTGGATGCAGCTGTTCAACGAGGCGGACCTGTACGGCATGCAGGCCCTGGCGTACCGGACGCTCGCGGAGTTCGAGCCGGACGCCGCCACGCACGCCCAGCACTACGCGGACAAGGCGCTGGCACTGCGGGTCGACGCACAGCAGCGGTCGAAGATCTTCGACTTCCTGTCCATGGCCTCCGCGTGCTTCATCGCCGACGACCCCGAACAGGCGGACCGGTTCGCGCGCCTCGCCCTGGTGTCGATGGGACAGAACTCCTCGCGCCGCACCTGGGACCGGCTGCGCCAGATGTACCGGCTCACCGCCGAGTACTCCTCCTACCCGAGGATCCAGGAGCTCAGGGAGGAGATCGAACTGGTGCTGCCCAGGCCCAGGGGCAAGGGCGGCACCGCCCGGGCGTGAGAGGGCGGCCCGGCCCGGCGCGGATCGCTACGGGGCGACCCGGGCGACGAGCACACAGGCGGCGTCGTCGCGCTCCCGCTCGCCGAACTCCTCCACGACCGCCCGGACGCACTCCTGTGCGGTGCGGACGGCGGCGAAGCGCGGGGCCAGTTCGAGCAGACGGTGCACGGCCGTGGCTCCGGCGTGCCCGGGCACCAGTCCGTCGGTGTGCAGCAGCAGCACGTCACCGGCTTCGAGGGTCTCCTCGGCCTGTCCGTAGGAGGCGCCCGAGGTGGCGCCGAGCAGTACGCCGTCCGGCGCGTCCAGCGCCCGCCCCGTCCCGCCGCGGAACAGCAGCGGGGCGGGGTGCCCGGCCTGCGCCCACAGCAGGGAGCGGGTCTCGGGCCGGTAGCGCAGACAGACGGCGCTGCCCAGGGCCGGCTGCGCGGTGGTGTCCAGCAACCGGTTGAGGCAGGCCAGCAGCGGTCCCGGCGCGGTGCCGGTCATCGCCATGCCGCGCACGGCGCCGAGCAGCATCGCCATGCCCGAGGCGGCGCCGACGCCGTGTCCGGTCAGCTCGCCGACGCCGAGCAGCGTCGTGCCGTCGGGCAGTTCCAGTGCGTCGTACCAGTCCCCGCCGATCCGTGCGTGCGCCGACGGCGGCAGATGGGCCGCGGCGAGGTCGAGGGTCCCCGGGCCGGCCTGCGGGAGCCGCAGGGGGCCGTGCCACGTCGGCAGCACGGCCTCCTGCAGCTCGACCGCGAGCCGGTGCTCGGTCCGCGCGGCGGCGTGCCGCCGGCGGTGCAGCGAGTCACGGGTCTCGCTCACCGCCCGTCGGCAGCGGCGCAGTTCGCTGACGTCGCGCAGCACCGCCCACATCGAGGCGGTGCTGCCGTCGGCACCGAGTACCGGTTCGCCCATCATGTGCACGGTCCGTACGCCGTAGTCCGGGCGTACGACGCGGAACTCCCCGTCGATGGGCCGAGCGTCGACGAGACAGTCCGTGACCATCGCGGTCAGTCCGGGCCGGTCCTCCTCGAACACCAGCGAGGGCAGTTCGTCGAGGGTGAGCGGCGCGGCGGCCGGGTCGCGGCCCAGGATCCGGTACAGCTCCCCGGACCAGCGCACCTCGTCCGTGAGCAGATCCCACTCCGCGCTGCCGACCCGGCTGAGCAGGGTGTCGTGCGGTGCCGGCGCCGGACCCGGCACGGGGAGCGGCTCGTCCCGCAGTTGCGCCAGATGCCCGTCCAGGTCGTCGAGCTGGTGCAGCGCCAGGTCGTACAGAGCGCGCCGCCAGCGCTCCTGCGGATCCGCCGTGTCGGCCGGGGTGTCACGGCGTACGGCGTCCACCTCGCCCTTGAGCCGCCGGGTCTGCGAGATGAGCGCGTCGACCGGACCGCGTCCCGGCGGCGGGGCGGCTGGACGGTCCGCGGAGAGGTGGGACGGCATGACGCACTCCGATGCGGGAACGGTACGGCCTTCAGGCGGAGGGAGGGGCGGTTACGACTGTGGCACAGCCCGCGACGGCCTGTAAGGGATTCGGCAACACACGATAAGGCGGTGCCTACGGCATATGCCACCGTCTTCGCCGGGTTACCCGCGGGAATACGTCAGAGACGCTGTCGGCGTCTCAACTCCCATGGTACGCAAGTGATATGACACCCCGTCGGTCACCCGTCACCACTCATTCACACGTTCGACGGACAAGTGTTTGTGTACGGGTGACCGGTGGGTAGCCCCGTCCTCAGTAGCGCAGCACCGCCGCCATCCCGTCCGCGTCCCCGAGCGCCCCGTCCGGGACGAAGCGGACCTCGGCGCCGGTCTCCAGGCACTGCTCCACGATCTCGTCCACGATGTCCGCGCGGGCGTCCAGGTCACCGTCCTCGGCGACGACCAGATGCTCGCCGGCGTCGCGCACCGTGATCCGGTAGTTCTCCTCCACGGCCAGCAGCCGGACCCGGCCCTCCCGGGCGCTCTGCCACAGCTCGTCGACGCCGGCCGCGAACTCCTTGCGCCCCCGGGCCGACTCCAGCGACCGGGCCACGTCCTCGGTGCTCTTGCGGGCCTCGGTCTCCAGCACCGGCCGCACGGCCTGCCACACGGCCTCGGGCGTGCCGTGCGCCAGCCCGCCGTGCGGGACGTGCACGGCGTCCCCGGCCACGCTGCCGGCCTCGCACAGCAGGGACAGGGCGGCGGGCTCACCGGTGACGTACAGCGGTCGCGGGTGGTCGCGCAGCAGCCTCCCCATCGCGGTGTCCGTGTCGCGCAGGAACCGGCGGGTGTCCTCGTCCCGGAAGTTGCTCGGCTGGTCGCCGACCCGCTCCTGCCGCTCGGGGTCGAAGTTCCGCTGCTCCCGGGCCAGCGGGAAGCCGCCGGCGCGTTCCTCGACGACCCGGTCCACGCCGCCGCTCCACAGGGTGCACCGGTCGGCGGAGACGGACAGCACCCAGAACGGCCGCTGCGCGGTGTGGGCGGAGACGAGGTTGCGGGTCAGGAAGGTGTCCGAGAGGACGATGCGCTCGGGCACGGCGCGGGCGAGCGACCACACCTGGTGCTCGCCCGGGGCGGCGAAGATGGCCAGGCCGTCCTCCGAGTGCGACAGATCGACCTCGGTCAGGGCCCGGTCGAGCTGCAGGGCCACATCGGCGCGCCGGTCCCGGGTGACCGCGGGATCGGCCTCCAGCTTCTTCTTGGCCTCGGCCACCGCGTTGCGCAGCCGGACGGCGTCCTGGGTGTTGAGGGGCTCGCGCCGGTGCGTCGGCGTCAGCACGGACACCGCGGGGTAGGGGCGCGGGCGACGAAGCTCGGCAAGGGTCGCGGGACTCAGATCGTGCTCCATCAGTCTCCTAGCGCGGGACCCACCGGCTTCAGCCGGTGGGGGAATTGCTTCCCTGGTCTGTGGTAATTTCCTTTCGTCCCGTATGGGATCGGTTCGGGCTGGAACGCAACCCTCGGGTTGGAAGCCCCCCCCAGATGGGGGAGCGGAGTCACGACAGCACCATAGGGCGAATTCGCCAATGGGGCATTCGGAGCAAAGCGGCCTGTGCGTCTTCGGGGCCGGGCCGCCGTTCAGACACGGCCGTCGTCCTCGGATCCGCAGGAACTGCCGCTGCGCGGCAGGGAGCCGTAGAGCAGGAAGTCGTCGATCCTGCGGTGGACGCACTCGGACGATCCGTAGCCGGTGTGCCCCTCGGCCCGGTTGTCCAGCACCACGGCGGAGGGACCGAGCCGCTCGGCCGTCTCCACCGTCCAGCGGTACGGCGTGGCCGGGTCGCCCCGGGTGCCGACCAGCAGCATCTTCGGCGTGTCGAGGTCCTTGACCCGCTCGCGGATGTAGTCGGTCCCCTTGGGGCGGCCGTAGCACAGCACCACCTGGGCGAGCCGGTACCGCCCGAAGACCGGTGAGGCCTCCTCGTAGGCGCTGCGCAGCCGGGCCAGGTCCCGGGTCAGCCGTTCGGCGTCCGGACGGTCGGGGTCGTCCGCGCAGTTCACCGCCATCAGCGCCGCCGGCAGGTTGTCCAGGGGCACGTCCTCCTCGTCGACGAGGGGGTGGTCGGCCCGCCACGGCACGGGCGGCGCCATCCCCCCGGTCGCGAGGGCCTCCACCCCGCGGGTGTCCCCGTCCTCCACGAGCTGGGCGAGCGCCCGCTGCAGCAGCGGCCACATCTCCTTGGTGTAGAGGCCCTGCCCGATGGCGCCGGCCAGGTCCTGACCGGTGAACTCGTCACCGAAGTCGGTCGGCACCGGGTTCTCGTCGAGCGAGTCGACCAGCTCCACGACCTGCGTGCGGGCCGTGCGCGCGTCCTGCCCGAACGGACAGGCGAGCTCCTCGGTGCACCACGTGAGGAAGTTGTCCAGCGCGGTCTGCTGCCCCCTGGCACTGGCCAGCCCCTGCTCGGCCGGCGGCTCGGTCAGCGTGTCCACGCCGTCCAGCGCCATGCGGCCGACCTTGTCGGGGAACTCGGCGGCGTACACCGCGCCGAGCCGGGTCCCGTACGAGAATCCCAGGTAGTTGAGCTTCTTGTCGCCGAGCGCCTGACGCATCACGTCCAGGTCGCGTGCGACGTCCACGGTGCCGATGTGATCGAGGACCGGGCCCGAGTGCCCGGCACACTCGGCGGCCACCTCGCGCAGCTTGCGCAGCGTGTCGCGCGGATCCGCCGTCTCCTCGCCGTCGGTGGCCTCCAGCGCCTGACCGGTGGCGTCGGCGCCGCAGCTGACCGGTGCGGAACGGCCGACGCCCCGCGGGTCGAAGGAGACCACGTCGTAGTCCTCGGTCAGGCCCAGGAAGTCCTTGCGGCCCTGGGCGAGTCCCATCACCCCCGAACCGCCGGGGCCGCCGAAGTTCAGCAGCACCGAGCCCCGCGGGTCGCCGGAGGCGCGGTAGCGGGCGAGGGCCAGTTCGAGGGTGCCCTCGTCGGGCCTCGCGTAGTCGAGCGGCACGGTGACCGTCCCGCACTGCAGGTCCTTCGGCAGGTCCGCGCTCTCACAGGACGCCCATGTGATCTTCTGGTCGTAGAACCGGTCGAGGTCGGGATCCGCCCGGCCGGTGGCCGGCAGCCCCGTACCCAGCACGGCCAGCCCGACCGCCCCGGCGGCCGCGCAGCGCCGGACCGAGGGCCGCACCGCGCAGTGCCGGACCGAGGGCCGCTTGGACAGCTTGGCCAGCATCGATGCCTCCAGGGACGCCCCGACCGGCGCCCTCGCCCACCATAAGCGGGCTCCGGGGCTCCCGCCCGTCGGTCCCGCGGCGGCCCGCCGGGCGCCCCGGCCCGGTGTTCGGCCGCCACGAGTTCGACGGCCTTTGCCCGGGGTTCGAGCGGCGGGACGCCCGATGGGGTGAACCGGCTGCGGCATACGGATGAGCCATAACCCGGATGCCGCAGCCGCGTTCTATCCGGTGCGGGCGAACGTCCGCGACCATCTCTGGAAGGCAGGGAACCGATGAGACGGGTCACCCGAAACGGCGTGATCGCCGTCGCCGCGGCGTCGGGCGCGATGGCCGTGGCCGTACCGGCGTACGCCGATGCCGGGGCGGAGGGCGTCGCGGCCGGTTCGCCCGGCGTGGGCTCCGGGAACACCATCCAGCTCCCGGTGCACGCCCCGGTGAACGTGTGCGGGAACACGGTGAACGTGGTGGGTCTGCTCAACCCCGCCGCGGGCAACACCTGCGTCAACGAGGACACGGGCGAGCGGGGCGGCGCGGCGACGGGGTCCTCCGCCGTGACCGGGACGCAGGACTCGCCGGGCGTGCTGTCCGGCAACGGGGTGCAGGCGCCGGTGGATCTTCCGGTCGACGTCAGCGGGAACAGCGTGAACGTGGCCGGCGCCGGCAACGCGTCGGCCGGCAACACCTCCACGAACACCACCGGCGAGCGGCCCGACCGCCCGGCCGAACCCGAACCCGCCGCGCCGCCGCGCACCCTCCCCGCCCCGGTGCCGCACACGGCCCCGCCGCACCCCGCGGCCCTCGCCCACACGGGCGCCGACCGGACACTCCCGGTCCTCGGCACCGGCGCCGCGCTCTTCCTGGGCGGAGTCGCCCTGTACCGCCGCGCCCGCCTGCGGACGTACGGCTGAACCGTCCGGAGAAACGATCGGCCACCGCGGGTCAGCCGCGTCCGCGGTGGAACCGCCGGTGCAACTCCTCGACCTCGTCCGCCAGTCCGGGGACGGGCCCGGCCACGGTCACGCCCGGGGCGATCTCGGCGACGGGCAGCGTCCGCACCGGCGGGGCGGGCACCCCCAGCTCGGCGAGCCAGGACGCCAGCTGCTCGGAGGAGGCGACGTACACGATGCGTCCGAGGCCCACCCAGGCGTGGGCGGCGGCGCACATCGGGCAGTGCTCACCGGAGGTGTACACCGTGGCCGCGGCCCGTTCGGCGGGGCTCAGGTGCGCCGCCGACCAGCGCGCCAGCTCGAACTTGGGGTGCCGGGTGCGGTCGCCGGAGGCCACGCGGTTGTGGTCCTCGGCGAGCACGGTGCCGTCCCCGGCCACCAGCACCGAACCGAACGGCTCGTCACCGGACTCCAGTGCCTCGGCCGCCAGCTCCACGCAGCGCCGCAGGTACGGCAGTTCCTCGTCCCGTACGGCCATGGCCCGCTCTCCTCACGACGCTCGAACGACAGCAACGGTAATCCCGTTGCTCCGGGCACCACCCCATGGTGGGGTCTGCCGCATGGATGAAGCTGCCGTACTCGCCCTGTTCGACCGTGAGATGCGCGAGGGGGTGCGGCCCGACGGCCCCGGTTCGGAGGTCGAGCGCGTCGGCGCCGTGGTGCGCCACGCGGGCCCCGCGCACGGCTGGAACGGAGTCGTCTGGTCCGCGCTGGAGGCGGCCGGCGCGGACGCGGCGATCGCGGAGCAGATCGCGTACTTCACCGGGATCGGCCGTGAGTTCGAGTGGAAGCTGTACGGGCACGACCTGCCGGTGGACCTCGGGCAGCGGCTCGTGGCGGCCGGATTCACCCCCGAGCCGGTCGAGACGCTCATGGTGGGCGAGGTCGCCGGTCTCGCCCTCGGCACCGAGCCGCCCGAGGGAGTCCGCATCGTGCGGGTCACCGACCGGGCGGGTGTCGACCTGATGGCCGACGCGCAGGCGAAGGCGTTCGGCACCGATGCCTCCCGGTTCCACCGGTACCTGCTCGACCGGCTCACCGCCGCCCCCGACAGCGTCGTCGCCGTCGTGGCGCTGGCGGGTGACGAGCCGGTGAGCGCGGCGCGTATGGAGCTGGTGCCGGGTACCTCGTTCGCCGGGCTGTGGGGTGGCGGCACGGTACGGCACTGGCGTGGGCGGGGCGTCTACCGGGCGCTGGTCGCCCACCGGGCCCGGGTCGCGGCGGACCTCGGCTACCGCTACCTCCAGGTCGACGCCTCCGGCCAGAGCCGCCCCATCCTGGAACGCCTCGGCTTCACCCCTCTGACGACGACCACACCGTACGTCCACCCGAGCCGCTAGCTGCGGGAGGCTGCGCCGCTTACCGGCGCGGCTGCGGGCAGCCGCGCCCCGGTCGCCACAGCCGCGAGCAGCTGCGCCGCACCCCCGTGGCCGCGGAAAGAGGAGAGCGGACCTTCGGCGTGACGCCGACGCCGCTCGAGGTCACCGTGGACGCCACGGTGACCTGGTACGAGCAGTGGCTGTCCCGCCGCTGACGCGGACCGCCGGATTCCGTCAGCGGCCGGCCTTCGCGCGGTCCAGCGCGGCCACTCCCAGTGCGGCGAGGCCGATCTGGATCAGCCACTCCACCCAGTCGACGCCCTCGGTGTCGGCCACCCCGAAGGCCGCGGCGACCGCCGAGCCGATCAGTGCGGCGGCGATGCCGACGAGAATCGTCCAGAGGACCCCGATGCGCTGGCGGCCCGGGACCACGAGCCGGCCCAGGACACCGATGACAATACCGATGACGATGGCGCTGATGATGCCGTCGATCTCCATCTCGCCCCTCTTTTCCTGACCTCCGCTGCACTGCGTATGCCCCCCGGCCGCCGGGACAGTCCCGTCCGGACACGAGAACGCCGGCCCGCGGTCGACGCGGGCCGGCGCTCGGCTCCTTCCGCGGTCCTCCTACGACCGGCGGCCGCTCCTGACGGCCGTGGCGGCGCAGGCCGTGCCCAGGATCAGGGTGAGGGCGCCGATGACGACGTTGTTCCAGATGACGCCGGCGTCGGGGTCGGTGCCGACGATCCACGGTGAGATGATCATCCACAGGCCCAGGGCGCACATGGCCCCGCTGAGGCCGTACATGCGCGCCGGGGCCGCGGTGAACCCCAGGGCGAGCAGGCCGATCGCGATGCCCACGATCAGGTTGTGGGTCACGAGCGCGGGCTGGCTCGTCGTGTAGTGGAGTATCCACGGGGACACCGCGCAGTAGAGACCGAGCAGGAACACCGGCCCGTCCACGAGGGCCACATCACGACCCCCGAGCATACGGTCGTACCGTGCCCGCATCTCCGGGGCATCGGGGTGGCTCGTGATGTCACCGCGCGGGTGCGAGACGTTGGCCATGAGTCGTCTCCTTTGGCTAGCAGGCCTGACCGCGTCTGGTGCGGTATGCGGTAAAGGCCGCATAAGTTCATTCTGCTCTTATTTCCCCTTTATGTGTAGAGCTCGTGAGGGTTCGATCCCGCCCCGCCGCCGACCGCCGCCAGTCGACCGGCATGTCCGCGTCACAATGATTGGTCTAAACCCTTGACTGGTACAGACCAAAGCGGTTGAGTGTGCTCCCACACCCCCCACCACGGCCGCCCCCACTGCCGTGACCGGCCCCGCCGGCATGTGCGGGCGAGGCCCCGCCCGGGCGTGTCCTCGTCCGGGAGCGGCCGTGTTCCGCGAAGGAGTTGTTCCCTTGTCGAGAAGACGCATCGCCGCCGTGACCGCCGCCCTCGTCCTCGCCGGCGGCGCGCCGGTGCTGCTCCCCGCCGCCTCCGCCTCCGCCGCCTCGTGCGCCGGCTATCCGAACTGGGTGGCCGGAAGGTCGTACAACGCCGGTGACATCGTGCGCTACACCGACGGCCGGGCGTACATCGCCGAGCACGCCAATCCGGGGTACGACCCGATCATCAGCACCTGGTACTGGGAGCCGTACGCCTGCGACAACGGCCCCGGAACGCCCGTCGGCAACTTCGTCGTGACCGAGGCGCAGTTCAACCAGATGTTCCCGAGCCGGAACCCCTTCTACACCTACAGCGGGCTCAAGGCCGCGCTGAGCGCCTACCCCGGTTTCGCCAACACCGGCAGCGACGCGGTGAAGAAGCAGGAGGCCGCCGCCTTCCTGGCCAACGTCAGCCACGAGACCGGCGGTCTGGTGCACGTGGTGGAGCAGAACACCGCCAACTACCCGCACTACTGCGACTGGGGGCAGCCGTACGGCTGTCCGGCCGGGCAGGCCGCGTACTACGGGCGCGGACCGATCCAGCTGAGCTGGAACTTCAACTACAAGGCGGCGGGCGACGCGCTCGGCATCGACCTCCTGGGCAACCCCTGGCTGGTGCAGAACGACGCGGCCGTGGCCTGGAAAACGGCCCTGTGGTACTGGAACACCCAGTCGGGACCGGGCACCATGACCCCGCACAACGCCATGGTCAACCAGGCCGGTTTCGGCCAGACGATCCGCAGCATCAACGGCTCCCTCGAGTGCGACGGCCGTAACCCGGCGCAGGTGCAGAGCAGGGTGAGCAAGTACCAGCAGTTCACCCAGATCCTCGGGACCTCGCCCGGCGGCAATCTGTACTGCTGAGGTCCTGACGTCCGACCGCTCGGCATGGTGTCATGCACCTGACCTAAGACCCTCGGATCGCGGCCCGCGCACCGCACGTGCGCGGGCCGTCCCCGGACGAAGGGCAGCCACCATGCGCACCCCCCACGCCCTGCTCGCCACGACCGTCACGGCCGCCGCGCTGGCCGCGACGGTCGTGGCACCCCTGCCCGCCGCCGCAGAGGCGGCTCCGTCGCCCGGCGCCCACTACGTCCAGAGCGCGACGACCGGACTGAACGCCGCCGACGCCGCCGGGGCGGTCGAACAGCACAGACCGCGCGGCGACGAGGACCGTCAGCAGTGGAACCTGGGCGCCGACGGCACCCTGGAGAACACCGACAGCCCCGGCACCTGCCTCGGCCGCACCGGCGACCAGGCCCGGACCGTCGCCTGCGCGAGCCCGGAGGCACGCTGGGAGATCGCCTCCGTGGGCGCGGACCGGTTCACGCTCACCGTCCCCGGCACCGACCGCCGCCTCACCGTGGCCCCGAAACCCTCCGGCGCGGGCCATCCCGCCCCGCTCGCCGTCGGCAGCGGCACGGGCGACCTCGCCACCTGGTACCTGACCCCGGTCGACCCGGTGACCCGCCCTCTGCCGCCGCGGGACCAACGCACCCTGGACCAGGTCACCTTCCTCACCGCCCACAACGCCTACGCCAACGGCGTCGACGGCGGCTTCGCCCCGCCCTTCATCGACCTCTTCCCCAACCAGAACCGGGGCATCGAGCGCCAACTCGCCGACGGCGTCCGCGGGTTCATGCTGGACATCCACCAGACCCCGGACGGCGCGATCCTCTGCCACAACAGCTGCACCCTGGTCAGCAGGCCCGTCGCCCTGTGGGTGGACCTCCAGCGGATCGTCGACTTCCTGCGCGCCCACCCCGACCAGTTCGTCACCGTCTTCCTGGAGGACTACGTCGCCCCGGACGTCCTGCGCGCCGAACTCGCCCGCGTCCAGGGGCTGTCGGACGTGCTCTACCGGCCCGACCGCACCGGTGTCCGGGAGAACGGCTGGCCGGCCATGGGGCAACTGACCGCCGCCGGGCAGCGGCTGCTGATCTTCACCGACCGCAGCCGCGCCGCGGACCGGGCTGCCGGAACGACCCGGGACGCCTTCGGTGTCATGTACCAGCGGGAGTGGACCGTCGAGAACCACTGGTCCATGGGCCCGGGCATCGGCGCCTCCGACTGGTCCTGCTACAGCCGCTGGTACGACGCGGGCACCGACATCCCGCTGACCCGCACCGAACCCGGCTTCCGCCCCCTGTTCGTCATGAACCACTTCCGGGACACCACGATCACCTCCACCGCCGGCACCGACAACTCCAAGCTCGCCGACCGCGCCCGCCGGTTCTGCCTGCCGGCCGCCCGCAAGAAGCCCAACTACCTCGCCGTGGACCGCTACGACCTCGGCGATCCGGCGGCCGCCGTCGCCGCCCTCAACACCTACGCGTATCCGTAGCCGCCCCGCCGGTCCCGCTCCGGGCCGCCGGTCCCGGAACGGAACTGGCGCGTTCGACAGTTTTACGTATAACCTCTCCGGTCAATCCCCCTTCGAGAGGTCACGATGAGACGCATCCCCCTGGTCACCCTCGTCGTCGACGACTACGACGAGGCGATCCGCTTCTACACCGAGGCGCTCGGTTTCCGGCTCGCCGAGGACGCGCCCCGGCCGGACGGCGGCCGCTGGGTCGTCGTCGAACCGGACGCCGGGCACAGCGGCGCGGGGCTGCTGCTCGCCCGTGCCAAGGGGGAGGGCCAGCGGGCCAGGGTCGGTGACCAGACCGGCGGGCGGGTGGGCTTCTTCCTGCACACCGACGACTTCGCCCGCGACCACGCCCGTATGACCGCCGCCGGCGTGACCTTCCTGGAGGAGCCGCGCCACGAGCCGTACGGCTCGGTCGCCGTGTTCCAGGACCTGTACGGCAACCGCTGGGACCTGCTCCAGCCCGCCGCCCCCTGATCCGCTCCGCTTTTCTGCCGAACGACCCGCTGAGGAACGACCGCACATGTCATCTACGCGCATAGACACCGAGACCCTCCGCCGCCTCCCCAAGGCGGTGCTGCACGACCACCTCGACGGCGGTCTGCGTCCCGCGACCGTCGTGGAGCTGGCGGAGGCCGTCGGCCACACCCTGCCCACCACCGACCCCGACGAGCTCGCCGCCTGGTACGTCGAGGCCGCGAACTCCGGTGACCTGGTCCGCTACATCGCCACCTTCGAGCACACCCTCGCCGTCATGCAGACCCGCGAGGGCCTGCTGCGCACCGCCGAGGAGTACGTACTCGACCTGGCCGCCGACGGTGTCGTCTACGGCGAGGTCCGCTACGCCCCCGAGCTGAACACCAGGGGCGGACTGACGATGGGCGAGGTCGTGGAGACCGTCCAGGAGGGCCTCGCCGCCGGCACGGCCAAGGCGGCCGCCGCCGGGACGCCCGTCCGGGTCGGCACCCTGCTCTGCGGCATGCGGATGTTCGACCGGGTCCGCGAGGCCGCCGACCTGGCCGTCGCCTTCCGGGACGCCGGGGTCGTCGGCTTCGACATCGCCGGCGCCGAGGACGGCTTCCCGCCCGCCGACCACCTCGACGCCTTCGCGCACCTGCGCCGCGAGAACGTGCCCTTCACCATCCACGCCGGTGAGGCCCACGGCCTGCCCAGCATCCACCAGGCGCTCCAGGTGTGCGGCGCCCAGCGCATCGGGCACGGGGTGCGCATCACCGAGGACATCGTGGAGGGCAAGCTCGGCCGTCTCGCCGGCTGGGTCCGCGACCGCCGGATCGCGCTGGAGATGTGCCCCACCTCCAACCTCCAGACCGGCGCCGCGACCTCGATCGCCGAGCACCCGATCACCGCGCTGAAGGACCTCGGCTTCCGCGTCACCCTCAACACCGACAACCGTCTCGTCTCCGGTACCACCATGACGCGGGAGATGTCCCTGCTGGCCGAGCAGGCCGGCTGGACGGTCGAGGACCTGCGCACGGTCACGGTGAACGCCGTGAAGAGCGCGTTCCTCCCGTTCGACGAGCGGAACGCGCTCATCCGGGACGTGGTCCTGCCCGGCTACGACGCGGCGCTCTGAACCAGCCCCCGTACGTACGCGGCCTGTCCGACGTGCTGCAGATCGTCGGACAGGACGCTGACCAGCCGTACGCCCAGGGTCACCGGGGGATCCCAGCCCTCGTCGATCACCCGTTCCAGGTCCTTGGCGGCCAGCGCGCGCAGCACGCCGAGGGTCTGCTCGTGCACCGCGTCGTGGTAGCCGGTCAGCAGACCGCCGTCGTCGACCCGTACCTCGGCGACCTTCGCCGAGGTGTGGCCGTACCCCGTGTCGCGGCGGGGCAGGCCGAGCTCCAGGCGTTTCTCCCAGTCCTGGGAGAGCCACACCTGGTCGAGTCCGAAGGCGTCGGCGACGTGGTCGTCCTGGACCCGGGTGAGGTGCCAGACCAGCCAGGCGACGGAGTTCGCGTCGGGGCCGGGCCGGGCGTTGAGCGCGTCGGGGCCGAGGCCCTCGACGGCGGCGTGGACTTCTTCCCGGATGCGGCCGAAGCCGTCGATGAGGATGTCCTTGGCATGCATGCCTCCACCCTCGCGCATCCGCGCGCCTCACGCGCCCCCGTCGTCCGACTTGTCCAACAGGGCCATCAGCGCCCGCGCCGCCGGGCTCGTCGCCCGCGGTGACGGCACCAGGGCGACCGTCTCGTACACCGCCTCCCCGGTGTCCTTCAGCGGGAGCGCGGTGAGGGCCTCCCGCTTGTGCCGGAAGTGCCGCGGCACGACGGCGACGCCCAGGTTCTCGTCGACCAGGTCGAGCAGGCTGTGCACGTCGTTCACCTCCAGCGCCACCGTGCGCCGTACGCCCGCGGCGGCGAAGGAGGCGTCGGTGGCGCGGCGCGGACCCCAGTCCGGGTGGAAGTCGACGAAGACCTCGTCGGCCAGGTCGTGCGGGGTCAGCGGTGCCCCCGTCCGTGCGAGCCGGTGGTCCGGGTGGCACAGCACGGTCATCGGCTCACTGGTCAGCGGCACCGACCGCAGCTGCTCCGGGTCCGCCTCCGTCCGGTAGGCGAAGGCCAGGTCCAGCCGCCCCGCCGCGACCTCCTCCGCCAGCGCGGCCGAGCCCCACTGGCGCAGCCGGATCTCCACGTCCGGGTGGAGCCGCCGGAACGTGGCGAGCAGCTCCGCCACGTTCACCCCGGCGACGCACTGCTCGGCACCCAGCGCGAGGGTGCCGCGCAGCACGCCCTGCACCGCGGCCACCGCCTCGTGCGCCGCCCGCACCTGCGCCAGGATCCGCTCGGCCTCCGCCAGCAGCGCCCGCCCCGCCTCGGTGAGCGTCACCCTGCGGGTCGTCCGGACGAAGAGCGGGGTCTGCAGCTCGCGCTCCAGGGCGCGGATGGACGCGGACAGGCCCGACTGGGAGACCATCAGCCGCTCCGCCGCGCGGGTGAAGTGCTGGTCCTCGGCCACGGCGACGAAGTGCTGGAGGTGACGCAGTTCCATGATTGAGAAGCGTATCCGCTGAATCCCATCGGATTCTTCTGTTGGACCACTGCCCGCAGGTCACGACAGAGTGGACGGGTGGTTCGACGGAACCGCCGAGACGTGTGCCAACCCCTCTGGAGTCGTGTTGTACACCGCACACCCCGACCGTTACGCGGACATGCCCTACCGGCGCACCGGACGCAGCGGCCTGAAGCTTCCCGCGCTCTCGCTCGGCCTGTGGCACAACTTCGGTCCCGACCGTGCGGCCGAGACCCAGCGCGCCATCCTGCGCCGCGCCTTCGACCTGGGCGTCACCCACTTCGACCTCGCCAACAACTACGGGCCCCCGCCTGGTGCGGCCGAGTCCGCCCTCGGCGAGGCGCTGAGGTCGGACTTCGCGGCCTACCGCGACGAACTGGTGATCTCCACCAAGGCCGGCTACCTGATGTGGCCCGGCCCGTACGGCGAATGGGGCTCGCGCAAGTACCTGCTGTCCTCGCTGGACCAGAGCCTGAGCCGGATGGGCCTGGAATACGTCGACATCTTCTACTCGCACCGCTTCGACCCGGAGACTCCGCTGGAGGAGACGATGGGCGCGCTGCACTCGGCGGTCCAGCAGGGCAAGGCGCTGTACGTCGGTGTGTCCAACTACTCCGCGGAGCAGACCCGCGAGGCCGCCCGCATCCTCGGTGAGCTGGGCACACCGCTGCTGATCAACCAGCCCCGCTACTCGATGCTCGACCGCCGTCCGGAGGACGAGGGGCTGATGGACGCCCTGGACGAGCTCCAGGTCGGCTCCATCGCCTACTCCCCGCTGGAGCAGGGCCTGCTGACCGCCCGCTACCTCGACGGCATCCCCGAGGACTCCCGGGCCGCGAGCGACAGCCCCTTCCTGAACACCGACGCCGTCACCGGTGAACTGGTGGGCCGGCTGCGCGCGCTCGACGAGATCGCCGCCTCGCGCGGCCAGACCCTGGCGCAGATGGCACTGTCCTGGGTGCTGCGCGGCGGCCGGCTCACCTCCGCCCTGGTCGGCGCGAGCAGCCCGCAGCAGCTCGAGGACAGCGTCGCGGCCACCCGGAACCTCGACTTCGGCGAGGAGGAGCTGGCCCGCATCGACGCGGTCGTGAAGCGGTAGCTCCACCGGACCGTGCCGGTCCGTCCGCCGGGCGTACGCGTGTGACGCGTACGCCCGTTCGGCCTTCGGCGGCCCGCGAAAGGCGCGGGCACCGGCCCGGGGCGGGCGGGGCGGTACCGGCCGTCGTCGGCGGGGTCACGCCCCTTCGGGCACCCGGTCCAGGAAGCCGTACACGGCGCGGACGCGGTCCTCGGCGTCGAGCGTGATCACGTCCGAGCCGGCGACGGGGGCCGAGCCGTCCGCCCGGTTCACCAGCTCCCAGGAGAAGCGCGCGGTGTCGTGGTGGCCGTCGACGTTCCCCACGAGCCGGAAGACGAAGCCGGGGAACTGCTCGTGCACCGCCGCGATCACCGCGGTGATCGCCTCGTGGCCGACGGCGTCGGACAGCGGATCGGTGTAACGGCCGTCCGCGGTCCACACGTCGGCCACCGCCTTGGCGCGTGCCTCGGCGCCGTCGGCGTTCCAGGCCTCGAAGTAGCGGGCGACGACGGCGTCGTGGCGGTGGGCGGCTGTGGTCATGGCGAATCCCCCAGGGAGGTCGTGTCTGCTGGTCGGACGGTGGGTCCCGGTCGTGGCGACCCGGTGCCCCCACCTTGCCCGCGCCCCGGGTCCGCGGTCGATTACCCCCGAGGTCATATGCGGCCCGTCGGCCGCACCCGCACTGTTTCGGCCAACGGCGGCTGTGAATATGCCAGGAGACTGGCCGGAAACACATGGTGACAGTGTTTCAGCGGTGAACATACTCGACTAGCGAGAGCGCTTCACACCGCGCGACGGCGCCCTCACGCACAGCATGCGAGCCACGAGGCGGGCAGCCGGCCCGGCCCGGCGGGCGAGCAACGCAGCGGGGGAGGGAATGTGCACGACGAATTCCTGTGCCATGTCACCGCGTACGGGGTCTGCGACGGCCGGCGCATCGGCGTACCGCTCGGCACCTACCGGGCGCCCACCCTCGCCCTCGCCCTGTGGTGGCTGCGCGACCGTGCCCTCTGGATCGCCGAGCGCCTCGACCCGCAGCCCGACGCCGATCACTTACCGCCGGGGGCACTCGTCCCCGTCGCCGACGGGGTGCCCGACGTCCCCGCCGTACTGCGCACCTGGTGCGGCGACGTCGCCCGGCAGGAGGAGGTGGCCGAGACGCTCGCCGCCGGGCGGATGGTACGCCTCGCCACCGGCGACGACACCACCGAGTACGAACTGCTGGCCGAGTCCGTGGACGCCCTGCGCATGCAACGCGCCGCCCGGATGCTCGGTGTTCCCGTCGCTTGAGGCGTACAGGCGCACTCCGGCCGGTGACGCCGGGCACCCGAACGGGCCAATGGGTAGAATCCAGACATGGCGGAGCGACTGGTCGCCCCGGAGCTCGTCCTGGAGACCGAGACGGGCTCCACCGTGATGAGTCCGGTCCGCGACTACCACGTGGGACGCGACCCGTCGAGCGACATCGTCATCGACGACGCCCGGGTCTCCTGGCACCATGCGGTGCTCCACCCCGTGGACGGCCGCTGGACCGTCGAGGACGAGCACAGCACCAACGGCACCTACGCCAACGGCCGGCGCATCCGCGCCCGGGAGGTCGGCCCCGGCAGCGTCCTCCACTTCGGCAATCCCGACGACGGCCCCCGCGCCGTCCTCGCCGCCCCCGCACGCGACCGGCCGCAGGCGGTCTCCCGGCCCGCCCTCACCCACACCTTCCGGCAGCCGGTCTCCGTACGGCCGCTGCCCACCCGCACCGTCCGCATCGGCCGGCACCCCGACAACGACCTGGTCGTCGACGACCTGATCGTCTCCCGGTACCACGCCGAACTGCACGTCCACGCCGACGGCTCGTACGAGATCGTCGACCTCGGCAGCCACACCGGCACCTACCTCAACGGCGTGCCGGTCGACCGGGCCGACATCCGCCCCGGCGACATCGTCGGCATCGGCCACTCCGACTTCTGCCTGATCGGCGACGAACTCCAGGAGTACGTCGACACCGGCGAGGTCTCCCTCGACGTCCAGGACCTCACCGTCGCCGTCGACCGGGGCACCAAGCGCCTCCTCGACCACGTCTCCTTCCCGGTGGGGGAGAAGTGCCTGCTCGCGGTCGTCGGACCGAGCGGTGCGGGCAAGTCCACCCTGATGAACGCGCTCACCGGTCAGCGTCCCGCCGACGACGGCACCGTCCTCTACGACGGCCGCGACCTCTACCACGACTACGCCGAGCTGCGCCAGCGCATCGGCCTCGTCCCGCAGGACGACATCCTGCACACCCAGCTGACCGTCCACGCCGCCCTGTCCTACGCCGCCGAGCTGCGCTTCCCGCAGGACACCGCCCAGGCCGAACGACGGGCCCGGGTCGACGAGGTGATCCGCGAACTCGGCCTCCAGGACCGGGCCCGCCAGCATGTGCACAGCCTGTCCGGCGGACAGCGCAAACGGGTCAGCGTCGCGCTGGAACTGCTGACCAAGCCGTCGCTGCTCTTCCTCGACGAGCCGACCTCCGGCCTCGACCCCGGCATGGACCGCTCGGTGATGCACATGCTGCGCGGCCTCGCCGACGACGGCCGGACCGTCGTCGTCGTCACCCACAGCGTGCTCAGCCTGGACGTCTGCGACCGCCTCCTCGTCCTCGCCCCCGGCGGCAGGGTCGCCTACTACGGTCCCCCCGGTGACGCCCTCGCCTTCTTCGGCTTCGAGCACTGGCCGGAGGCCTTCGAGGCGTTCGAGCAGCAGCAGGACCGGGACTGGGCGGGGCAGTACCGCGACTCCCCCTTCCACCGGCGGTACGTCGTCGAGGCCGCCGCCCAGCCCGAGCGGCCCCGCGAGGAGCCGGTCGTCGTGGGACCCCCGCCCCGGCCGCGCGGTTGGGGCGCCCAGCTCCGCACCCTGGTCCGCCGCTACACCGCCGCGCTCGCCGCGGACCGCACCTTCCTCGCCGTCATGATCGCGCTGCCGTTCGTGATGGGTGCCATGGCGCGGGCCCTCGCGGGCAGTGAGCTGACGAGCAGGTCCGCCATGAACGCCCTGCTCATCCTGTGCGTCGGCGCGGTCCTCACCGGCGCGGCCAACGCGGTGCGCGAACTCGTCAAGGAGCGGGTGATCTACCAGCGGGAGCGGGCCGTGGGCCTGTCCAGATCGGCGTACCTGATGTCCAAGGTGGTCGTGCTCGGCACGGTCACCGTGCTCCAGGCCGTGGTGCTGACCCTCGTCGCGCTGCTCGGCGTGGACCTGAACGCACCCGGCGGCGAAGGCGTGTTGATGCCGCCCCTTGTCGAGATCACCGTCGCCGTCGCGCTGCTCGCCTTCACCGCGATGATGCTCGGCCTGCTGGTCTCCGCGGTGGTCCGCAAGGAGGAGGTGACGATGCCGCTGCTGGTGCTGCTCGCCATCGTCCAGGTCGTCTTCTGCGGCGCCCTGCTGCCGCTCCAGGGCGTGCTCGTGCTGGAGCAGCTGGCCTGGCTGGTACCCGCCCGCTGGGGGTTCGCCGCGATGGCCGGCACCATCGGGCTCCCCTCGCTCTCGCCCGGCGACCTGAGCCGTGATCCGCTCTTCGCGCACACGGTGGACGTGTGGCTGCTCGCCGTCGGCATGCTGCTCGTCCTGTCGCTGGTCCTCGGCCTGCTGGTGTCCCGTCTGCTGCGGCGGCACGAACCGGCCGTGATGCGGGGGTAGGCGCCCACGACGACGGCCCCCGGATCCCGTGCCGCACGCGTCGTCCCGAGCACGACCTGTCCGCCCGGGAGACCACCGGCCCCGGCCGGCCCACCGTGTCCTTCGACCCGCTGCCGCCGGTGCAGCCGCCGGAACGGTACGGCGGCCGGGGGGCACGTGCCGTGCTCCGACGGCCGGTCGGCCTGGATCGACGGCCGCCGCCCGGTCTTCGTACCCCGGGGCCCACCCACCGCCGACCCGCGGCCGCCGCCGATGCGGGCCGAGGAGGCCCCGACCCGCCACCGGGCCGCCGTGGCCGGCCCGGCCGACGGCGGCCTCGACGGGGGAGCCCTCCCGCGCGCACCCGCGGCCTGCGCGTCGGGACCGTCGTCGACGGGGAGTCCGTACGGCTCCACGACCCCGACCACGGGCGACGGGTGCACACCGACGGCACCCGGCCGCACACCTGTACGGCCGACGGGGCGCCCCGCGCCGTCCCGGCCTTCGGTCCGCGGGTGTGAACCCGGTCAGCGGCCGTTCCCGCCCCTTCGGCGTACCCCCCGCGCCAGCAGCGCCCCCGCGAAACCCGCGACCAGGCCCCACAGCAGGGCCAGGCCCAGGGCGCTCCACAGCCGTGGTCTCAGCAGTACCTGGCCGGAGAGGCCCTCGCCCAGATCGCCGATGCCGAGCACGGACAGGCCGAACCGCGCGGAGATCCGGGCCATGAGGCAGATCATCAGCACGGTCAGCGCCAGCGCCACCGCCATGTGCACGGCGTGCTGCCAGGCCCGCACCCGGGCGGGGGAGCGGGCCGCCATCAGGAACGCGGTGGCCAGCAGCAGCACCGCTGTCACCACCAGCAGCCACCACCACTTCCCGCCGTCGTGCTCGGTGAGCGTGCCCAGGTTCAGGGTGGAGACGTCCGGTGTGCGCAGCACCTCGTCGAGCACATGCGGCATGGGCAGCCCGAAGGGCCCCTCCACCCTGCCGTCCCAGGTGGCACCGAGCCCGATCGTCAGCGCCGGCCAGACCACGTTGGGCAGCCCCAGCAGGACCACGGCGAACGTCTCGGCCGGATGTCCCCGGGTGGCGGCGACGACCAGCGCGATGACGAGGCCGATGACGACCGTGGCCAGCAACAGCAGCACCATCGCGTGCGCCGCGGGACGCACCGACGTCCGGAGGCGCAGCAGCCCGGCCGGCAACGGGGCGCCACGGGACACCGTCAGCGCCACCAGCAGCACGCCCGCCAGCCAGAGCAGGCCGATGAGGACGGTCGGCGGCACATCGGTGGAGAACCCCACCACCGGCCTGATCCCGAACAGCTCACCCAGGTCACCGAGCGGACCGTCCCCGAGGGAGAGCTCGTACGTGTGCCGCGCGGCGAGCGCGAGACCGAGGACCGCGAGCAGCCACAACGCGGCGATCCGCGCCGTCCACCCGGCCAGCTCGGGCGCCCCGGCGACCGCCCGGTGCCGCAGTGGGCGCAGGAAGCCCCGGCCGATGACCAGTGCCCCGACGAGGGTGACGGACAGCGGGATGACCGTCAGACCGCCCTCCGCGCCGGCCAGCTCGCCGGCGTCCCCGGAGAGCTCCACCGTCCCGCCGACGGCCGTGACCACGGTCGCCGCGACCACCTGGGGGAAGGAGCCGCCCGGGAGGTCCGTGGCGCCGGCCGCCCACAGTCCCAGTGCGGCCACCGCGCCCATGGCGATCAGCGCGCCGAGGACCGTGACGAGGGCCTGCGCCCAGCCGTGGCGGGCGACCGGACGGCCGGAAAGGGTGCGTGAGCTCACCTCTGCACGCTAAGCAGCCCCGGCCCGCCCCGCCCGCCGGGAGACCCTAACCGGGATGCCCGTGGCCCGTCCGGATCACCAGGGCGTGGTCGCCGAGGCCCAGCAGGCGCTCGGCCGGCAGCTCGCCGAGGGTCGTCAGGACCGCCTCGATGCGGGCGGTGGCCGGATCGAACGCCGCGTCGAGCACGGTGCCGCGCTCCTCCCCGCACTCGGTGAGCACCCTGCTCCCCACCAGATCACGGTGGGGCGGAACCTCGGCCGGGTCGCCGGCCGGGCGCGCGATCAGCATGTCCGGGCCGGCCGCGCCCAGGGCGCTCCAGGCCACCACGGCCTCCCTGCGCAGCCGCCCGCGCCGTATCCGGACATGCGTGACCTGTCCGGACGCCGCGTCGACCGTCAGCGCGCGGACCACCCCGACCCGGTCCGCGTCGCCCGGCGTCAGGACGGGCAGCCCGCGCACCCGTGAGAACAGCATCATCGGGCCGCACCCCTCCCGCGGTCGTGGCGGGCGCCGGCCCGGGCGGCGAAGGCCGGCGGGTCGTCGGTGACGTACGTCGTCGCGTGCGCCGGGATCACCAGCGTCCGGCCGGAGACGCTCAGGGCCTCACCCCGCGGCACGTACACCTGGTGCCGGCGGTGCCGGGAGCCGTGCACCAGTTCCCGGTGCGCGGCGAGCCGGAACGCGACGAGCCGGCCGCTGGTGCCGCCCTCGACCAGCACGTCGAGCACCGTGCCCACCAGGTCGCCGTCGTCGGTCAGCACATGCGCCCCGAGCAGCCGCCCGCGCAGGGCGTCACGGCGCGCCACCGACAGGGGCAGATCGAACAGTGCCCCCTCGTCGCGGACCATCACCGCGTGACGGCCCAGGCAGTGCACCGCCTGCCAGGGCAGATCCCGTGGCAGCGGGCCCGACATCAGGGTCCGGCCGGTGAGGGTGAAGCTCGCGATCCGCTCGCCCTCCGGGTCGAAGACCGTGTCCTTGACATGCGCCACGGCATCGCCACCCAGCGTCACCACGGGCAGCGTCGTCAGGCTCCGTACCGCCGTCAGTCCGTTCATGGCGCCCCTTCCGCCGCACACCGGCGGAACCCGGGTTCCCCGCCCCGCGGGAGCGAACACCGATCGGGTGGACTGTGCCGCGGGAGTCGGGGTACCAGGACGGGTGCAGATTCGTCCGGCCGACCCGGCTTCGCGGAGAGAACGAGCATGACCTACTACCTGGACGGGGCAGTGATACCGACTGGTTTCGACGTGCCCGTGGAACCGCTGCGGCGGTCGGCACACTTCACCGGCGAGCCGGGGTGTATCGCCGAGGCGCGGACGTTCGCCGCGCACTTCCTCCAGCAGTTGCGGACCGAATGGTGCGCCACGATCGACGAGCGGGCCGACGGCGCGGTGCTGCTGGTGGTGAGCGAACTGGTCACCAACGCGGACCGGCACAGCGACGGCCCGTACATCCTGGAGCTGGAGGGCACCGACACCGCGCTCACGGTGGCGGTGTACGACAGCAGCGCCAGCCTGCCCCGGGTCTTCCCGCGCAACCCCGAGCGCGTCGGCCGGCACGGTCTGGAGATCGTCCGCGCGCTGGCGCGGGACGTCACCGTCGAGCGCGTGCCGGTCGGCAAGCGCGTACGCGCCGTGCTGGACCTCGGCGCCGCCTGACCGGCGACGCCGTCGTCCGCCCGGTCAGGCGCAGCCGAGCTCGCCCAGCATGCCCTCGCGCAGCCGGCTGATGATCCGCTTGATCAGGCGGGACACGTGCATCTGCGAGCAGCCGAGGCGCTCACCGATCTCCGCCTGGGTGGCCTCCTCCACGAACCGCATGTGGATGATCTCCCGGTCGCGTTCGCTGAGCTCGGCCATCAGCGGAGCGAGCGAGTGGAAGTCCTCGACGAGGCGCAGCCCCTCCTCCTCGACGCCGATGAAGTCGGCCAGTACGGCCTCGCCGTGCTCGGGGCCGTCACCGGTGAGGGCGGCGTCCAGCGACGACGAGTTGTACCCGTTCGCTGCGATCTGCCCCTCGACGACCTGCTGCTCGGTGATGTTCATCAGCGTGGCCAGCTCGCCGACCGTGGGCTCCCGGTCCAGCCGGCTGGCGAGCTCCTCGCGGGCCTTCGCCAGCTCGACCCGCAGCTCCTGGAGCCGGCGCGGCACGTGCACGGCCCATGTGGTGTCCCGGAAGAAACGCTTGATCTCACCGACGATGTACGGCAGCGCGAAGGAGGTGAACTCGACCTCGCGGGACAGCTCGAACCGGTCGATGGCCTTGATCAGACCGATCATGCCGGTCTGCACGATGTCGTCCATGTCGTCGCCGCGACCGCGGAACCGCCCGGCCGCGAAGCGGACGAGGGACATGTTCATCTCGATGAGGGTGTTGCGCGCGTACTGGTACTCGTGCGTGCCCTCCTCCAGCTCCGCCAGGCGACGGAAGAACTGACGGGACAGCTCCCTGGCGTCGCGCGGGGCGACGGCACGCGGATCCACCACGTCCCGCAGGTCCCCGTCACCCGTCCCGGCCTCGGTGTGCTGCTCGACTACCTGTGCCTGCGACCGGATCACGGCGGTCCTCATTGCCTCTCCCCACGGACGTCATGGCTGACATGTGCCTGAGAACTGCGAGTACCCAGGTCGTACCGACCCATGCCCACCGAGTTCCGGGAGGATCGGAACCGCGGTGCGCACCGGTCGTCACTCGTACGTCCGATGGTACGGGGGCGCGGCCCGTACGGCGCTCCGGGCCGCGCCCCGGAACTCCTTCACTCAGGGCGGAACGCCGGTCCCTTCCCCCCGGGGCCGGAATTCCTAGGCTGAGGAGGTGACCAATCAAGAGATGACCGGCCCAGCGCCGGACCGTGCCCGCGTCATCCCCCTGCGCCCCGGCCCGCCGCCGGACCCGGCGGCTCCCGCGCCCAGGGAGCCGCTGCTGCGCGACCTCGTCGGGGACGTGCTCCGCAGCGAGCGGCTCACCCAGGAACGGACACTGAAGGACGTCGCCGACGCGGCCCGGATCTCCATGCCCTATCTCTCGGAGGTGGAGCGGGGCCGCAAGGAGGCCTCCTCGGAGGTCCTCGCGGCCGCCGCCCGGGCGCTCGGCCTCGGCCTCGGCGACCTGCTGACCCGGGCCCACGGGGAACTGGTCCGCGTCACCGGCCGGCGGGCCGTCACCACGACCCGGGGAGCGTCCGGCTCCGCGCACAACGGACTCTGCCTGGCCGCCTGACCCGCGCCCGGCGCCTCACACCCTCACGAGGCGCCGGGCCAGCACCTCGTCGGCCAGGCCGTACGCCACGGCCTCCTCGGCGGTGAACACCTTGTCGCGGTCCATGTCGGCCCGCAGGGTCGCCACGTCGTGGTGCGTGTGCCGGGACAGCACCTCCTCCACCTGGGAGCGGATCCGCACCATCTCCTTGGCCCGCAGCGACAGGTCGGACGCCGTGCCGCGCGTCCCGCCGGTGGCGGGCTGCCCCAGCAGCACCCGCGCGTGCTCCAGCACGAACCGCCGCCCCGGGTCCCCGCCGGCCAGCAGCACGGCCGCCGTGGACGCCGCCTGCCCGACGCAGAACGTCGAGATCGGCGCCTGGACGAACGTCATCGTGTCGTAGATCGCCATCAGCGAGGTGAACGAGCCACCGGGGGAGTTGATGTAGACCGCGATCTCGCTCTCCGGGGCCGACGACTCCAGATGGAGGAGCTGCGCGATGACGACGTTGGCGACCCCGTCGTCGATCTCCGTCCCCAGGAAGATGATCCGCTCGGCCAGCAGCCGGCTGAACACGTCGTAGGACCGTTCGCCCTGCGGGGTGCGCTCGACGACGTTCGGAATCGTGTACGACCCCATCACCGCAGCCCCATCCTGGGCCGGGCGGCGGCCGGGCGGACGTCGTCCAGCGACTCCACCACCCGGTCGACCATCCCGTACTCCCTCGCCTGCCCGGCGGTGAACCAGCGGTCCCGGTCGCCGTCCCGGGAGATGGTCTCCGGGGTCTGGCCGGTGTGCTCGGCGGTGATCCGCTCGATGGTCCGCTTGGTGAACTCCAGGCTCTCCGCCTGGATCTCGATGTCGGCGGTGGTGCCCCCGATGCCCCCCGACGGCTGGTGCATCATGACGCGTGCGTTCGGCAGGGCGTAGCGCTTGCCGGGCGTGCCGACACAGAGCAGGAACTGGCCCATGCTGGCCGCGAAGCCCATGGCCAGGGTCGAGACGTCGTTGGGGATCAGCCGCATCGTGTCGTAGATGGCCAGGCCCGCGTGGACCGAGCCGCCGGGGCTGTTGATGTACAGGCTGATGTCGGTGCGCGGGTCCTCGGCGGACAGGACCAGCAACTGCGCGCACACACGGTTGGCGGACACCTCGTCGACCTGCGTGCCGAGCAGCACGATGCGCTGCGCGAGGAGCTGGGCGGCGAGATGGTCGTCGAACCGGGTCGGCGGGGTGTCGCCCTCCTCGGCCCGGGGCAGCGGGACCGGCCACGGGCCGGCGGTGAACGGGGACATCGGCGCTCCTGAAGGTCGCTGGAACGCGGCCGGGACGACCGCGCGCCCCCACTCTCGGCCGGCCCGCCGGGCCGGCGGGGAAATCTCTGCCCGTGGCAGATTCGCCGTGGGCAGAGTGACCGTCCGTACCGCCGTCCGGATCGATCCGGGACCGCACCGATGAGTTCCGGGGCGGGGCCGGGTCAACACCCATGACCGTGTTCCACGCCCGGGAGGTACTCATGACCACCGACGGATTCACCACATGCCTCTGGTACGACGGCCAGGCCGAGGAGGCCGCGAACTTCTACGTCTCGGTCTTCAAGGACTCGAGCCTCGGCGACGTCGTCCGCAGCACCGGCGCCACGCCCGGCGCCGAGGACTCCGTGCTCACCGTCGAGTTCACGGCCAACGGCCAGAAGTTCGTCGCGCTCAACGGCGGGCCCGAGTTCAAGTTCAACGAGGCGATCTCCTTCCAGCTCGACTGCGCGGACCAGGCGGAGATCGACCACTACTGGGAGAAGCTCGTCGAGGGCGGCGGCGAGCACGGCCCCTGCGGCTGGCTCAAGGACCGGTTCGGTGTATCCTGGCAGGTCAACGCGGTGCGGCTGACCGAGATGATCAGCGACCCGGACCGGCGGAAGGCGGACCGCGCCATGAAGTCCATGATGACGATGGGCAAGCTCGACATCGCCGCCCTGGAGAAGGCGTACGCGGGCGAGTGAGGCGGCCCGGACCGGCGGCGAGGCCGCCACGGGGCCCCGCCGTCCCCGGTCGGGCGCGGTCGTGGGCCGTCGCACGGCAGGTACCGTGCCCCAGGTTGTACCGGGCTCCGCCCGGCCCGCCTGAGGCGGCGGCCCGCTCCTCGTACGGCACGTTCACCCGGCGCACCCGGACGACGGGCCCGTGCACGCGCCGGGCGGCGCGGCGGCCGGCGCCACCGGCACGGTCCACGGCCTGCGCGCACGGCGGTTCCCGCCCGGCGTGAGGAGACGGACCGGCCCCCGTCCGGAAGGGGCCGGAGCCACGGCCGTACCGCCCGGAGGCGCCCCGCGCCGGGCCGACGCGACAGCCGGCGGCCCGCAGGGCGTCACCACTCCGGGCGGGCCCGGCCCGCCCGGCCGGACATGGCATGATCGGGCGCATGCGTGAACGAGTTGTGGCCGCGTGCGACGGGGCTTCGAAGGGAAACCCGGGGCCCGCCGGCTGGGCCTGGGTGGTCGCCGACCGGTCCGGGACGCCGGTCCGCTGGGAGGCGGGAGCGCTCGGCAGGGCCACCAACAACATCGCCGAACTCACGGCGCTGGAGCGGCTGCTGGCGGCGACCGACCCCGCCGTACCGCTCGAGGTCCGGATGGACTCGCAGTACGCCATGAAGGCCGTCACCACCTGGCTCCCCGGCTGGAAGCGCAACGGCTGGCGCACCGCGGCCGGCAAACCGGTCGCCAACCAGGAACTCGTCGTCCGCATCGACGAACTCCTCCAGGACCGCTCGGTCGAGTTCCGCTACGTCCCCGCCCACCAGGTCGACGGCGACCGGCTCAACGACTTCGCCGACCGCGCGGCCAGCCGGGCGGCCACCGCCCAGGAGGACGCCGGCAGCGAGCTGGGTTCGCCCGAGCCGCCGGCCGCCCCGGACCGCCCGGCGGGCGGCGCGGCGGGGCGCGGGTCCGGCGGGGCGAGGACACCCCGGCAGCGCGGCGGCTCCTCGTCCCGCACGATCAAGGCGAAGTTCCCGGGCCGCTGCCCGTGCGGACGGTCCTACGCGGCCGGCGAACCCATCGCCAAGAACGGCAAGGGCTGGGGCCACCCCGAGTGCCGGACGGCGGCCCGGAGCGTCTGAGCGGGCGCACGACGACGGCGGAGCCGCCCGCCGGCCGGGCGGCACGGATGACAGACTGACCCCATGGACGAGCGCACATTCGACAGGTCGCAGCAGCACGCCTCCGTGATCGGTCTCGGCACATGGCAACTCGGGGCGGACTGGGGCGACGTCGACGACAAGGAAGCCCTCACGGTGCTGGAGACCGCCGCCGAGTCGGGCGTCACCTTCTTCGACACCGCCGACGTGTACGGCGACGGACGCAGCGAGCAGACCATCGCGTCGTTCATCGGCGGACGGCCCGATCTGCACGTACTGGTCGCCACCAAGATGGGCCGCCGGGTCGACCAGATCCCCGGGAACTACGTCCTGGACAACTTCCGCGCCTGGAACGACCGCTCGCGGCGCAACCTCGGCGTCGACCGGATCGACCTGGTGCAGCTGCACTGCCCGCCGACCCCCGTCTACTCCACCGACGAGGTCTTCGACGCCCTCGACACCCTGGTGGAGGAGGAGCGGATCGCCGCCTACGGCGTCAGCGTGGAGACCTGCGCGGAGGCGCTCACCGCGATCGCCCGGCCGAACGTGGCGAGCGTGCAGATCATCCTCAACCCGTTCCGCATGAAGCCGCTGCGCGAGGTCCTCCCGGCCGCCCGCGAGGCGGGCGTCGGCATCATCGCCCGCGTCCCGCTCGCCTCCGGACTGCTGTCCGGCAAGTACACCCGGGACACCGTCTTCGCCGAGAACGACCACCGCAGCTTCAACCGGCACGGCGAGGCCTTCGACCAGGGCGAGACCTTCTCCGGCGTCGACTACGCGACCGGTGTCGAGGCCGCCGCCGAGTTCGCCGCGCTCGCCCCCGAGGGATACACCCCGGCCCAGCTCGCCCTGCGCTGGATCATCGAGCAGCCCGGCGTCACCACCGTCATCCCCGGCGCCCGTACGCCCGAGCAGGCCCGCGCCAACGCGGCCGCCGCCCGGCTCCCGGAGCTGCCCGGGGCGACGCTCACGGCGATCCGGGACCTCTACGACCGGCGGATCAAGGACCAGGTGGAGGGCCGCTGGTAGCGGCGACGGACGTCACGGCTCCAGGAGCAGCTGCCGCTCCTGCTCCTGGTCGCCGGAGGCGGCGCCCTCGTCGCGCGCCGTGAAGGACCGCGTGAGGGTGTCGCTCGCCCGCCGCACCGCCTCCGGAGTGCCCTGCACGGTGACGGTCACCGGCGCCGACAGCGGCCCCGCGTCCGCGGCCCCGGCCGCCGCCCGCTTCTCCCCGGTGAACGTCGCCACGCGGACCGTCGCGTGCTCCGCGGAGGGACGCTGTTCCGCGTCCCCGAACGTGCCCTCCAGAACCCGGACGACCGCCCGGGCGTCGTCGGCGTCCCCGCCGCTGAACGTCAAGGTGAGCTGGGTGTCCGACATGCGTCCACGACCTCCTGGCCTCGGTGTCATCGCCGTCCGTGTAACCGTGCCCCGCACCCCCAAACCGGCGACCGGCCTGGGAGGACGGCGGCTTTCGGGGCATCCGGAGGGGGAGACCCACGGAAAGGGAGGCACTGTGTCGGACACGGAGCGGGGCGAGGTCAGGCGCCGGGGACGGAACGAGACGGAGGACGAGAGAGCGGACCGGATGTGGACGGAGCTCATACAGGAGGTCCGTGTCGCCCAGATGGGGGTGCAGATCCTCTTCGGCTTCCTGCTGACCGTCGTGTTCACCCCGACCTACGCCAAACTGTCCGACACCGATCAGACGATCTACCTCATCACGGTGGTGCTGGGCGCCTGCGCCACCGGCGCCCTCATCGGTCCCGTGTCCCTGCACCGGCTCGTCTCCGGACGGCGCATCAAGGCGCACGCCGTGCGGTGGGCCTCCCGGCTCACCCTGCTCGGCCTCCTGCTGCTGCTGGCCACCACCAGCTGCTCCCTGCTGCTCATCCTGCGCGTGGCCACCCACGACGGCTTCGTGCCCTACCTGGTGGCCGGAGTGGTGGCCTGGTACCTGCTGTGCTGGTTCGGCCTGCCGATGTGGGCCCGGCACCGCCACACCACGCGCTAGGGGAGTTCAGTTCCCGGTGAGGACGTCCGCGAGGAAGTCGTCCACGCGGACCTCCTCGCACCCCGGCGGCACCAGCAGCCGGGTCTCGTGCAGGAACCCGCCGACGGTCTCGGCCCACGCGAACACCACCGCGTGGTGCCGGCCGCCGTCGGCGTGGGCCTCGCCGAGGAACTCCATCCGCAGCTCCCGCCCCACGCCCCGGGACTCCGGCCGCAGCCGCACGTCCCCGATGCCGACCGGGCGGGTGAGGCTCTCGGTGACCATCTCCCGGTCGAGCTGCCAGCGGGCGAGGACCCGGCCGTCGTGGCTGAAGACGACGGTGACGGCGAACGGGTCGGACGGGTCGTAGCTCAGGTGGGCGAGCACGGGGAAGCGCTCCGTGTCGCCCGCCTGGAGCTCCACCACCAGGGTCTTGTGCACGAACGAGTTCACGAAAGGGCCTCCGGGAAGTACCGACGTAGAGCCCTCTAGTACCCCGCATCCACGCAAGATGCTCAGCTCTACGGGTGAATCACCGTCCGTGCGGGGCCGCCGGGGGCGTCAGCCGAGGGCGTCCCGCAGCGCCGGCAGCAACGTCTTCTCCGACCAGTCCAGGTACGCCGGCTGCGACTCGCCGCCGATCTGCACCAGGGCGATCTCGGTGAAACCCGCCTCGGCGTAGGGACGGACGGCCTCGACGAAGTCCGCCGGGTCGCTGCCGCACGGAATCGACCCGGCGACGTCGTCGGGCCGGACGAACTGCGTCGCCGACGCGAAGGAGTCCGGGTGCGGCAGCTCCGAGTTGACCTTCCAGCCGTTGCCGAACCAGCGGAACTGGTCGTGGGCGCGTTCGACGGCCGCGTCCCGGTCGGGGTCGTAGCACACCGGAAGCTGTCCCACCCGCGGTTTGCCCTGCCCGCCGTGCCGGTCGAAGTCGTCCAGCAGCTCCGCCTCCGGCTCGGTGGCGATCACCAGGTCGGCGAGCCGGCCCGCGAGGGCGCAGGACCGCTTCCCGGACACCGCGACACCGATCGGCGGCGGCTCGTCCGGCAGGTCCCACAACTTGGCCGACTCGACGTCGAAGTGGGTGCCCCGGTGGTTCACGTGGCCGCCCTCGAACAGTGCGCGGATGATCTCCACCGCCTCCTCGAGCATCTCGTGCCGCACGTCCACGGACGGCCAGCCGCCGCCCACCACGTGCTCGTTGAGGTTCTCGCCGGAGCCGAGCCCCAGCCGGAACCGGCCCTCGGACAGCAGCTGTACCGTCGCCGCCTTCTGCGCCACCACCGCCGGGTGGTAGCGCAGCGTCGGACACGTCACGTACGTCATCAGCGGGATGCGCGAGGTGGCCTGTGCGGCGGCGCCCAGCACGCTCCAGGCGTACGGCGCGTGACCCTGCGACGCCAGCCAGGGGAAGTAGTGGTCCGAGGTCACCGAGAAGTCGAAGCCGGCCTCCTCGGCCCGCACCACATGGTCGACCAGCTCACGGGGTCCGGCCTGCTCGGTCATCATCGTGTATCCGATTCGCACCATGTGCCCCGGGTCCCCCGGCCGGGGCGGGGAAAACGATGGATCACCCGGCGGCGCTCCGGGCAGGATGCCCCTCATGACCGCCCACCCGCTCCCCACCGCGGAGCCCGCCGCCCAGGGCGTCGACGCGTCCGGCGTCCACGCCTTCCTCGACGCCCTCGAAGCCGCCCCGGACATCGAGCCGCACAGCCTGATGATCCTTCGCCACGGCCACCTGGTGGCCGCCGGCTGGTGGGCACCGTACGCCGCGCGGCGCCCGCAGCTGCTGTACTCGCTCAGCAAGAGCTTCACGGCGACCGCCGCCGCCCTCGCCGAGGCCGAGGGACTGCTCGACTTCGACGCCCCGGTGCTGTCGTACTTCCCGGAGTTCGAGGCCGACATCACCGACCCGCGCAGCCGGGCGATGCTGGTCCGGCACGTGGCGTCCATGGCCAGCGGCCACGAGGACGAGACCGTCGACGCGGCGTTCGCCGCCGACCCCGCCGAACCCGTGCGCGGCTTCCTGCTCCAGCCGCCGCAGCGCGACCCGGGTACCGTCTTCGCCTACAACCAGCCCTGCACGTACACCCTCGGCGCGATCGTGCAGCGGGTCACAGGACAGCCGCTCACCGACTATCTGCGGCCCCGGCTGTTCGACCCGCTGGGCATCGGCGAGACGCTGTGGCAGCGGGACCGCACCGGCCGCGAGATCGGCTTCAGCGGACTGCACGCCGCCACCGACGCCGTGGCCCGGCTCGGCCTGCTGTACCTGAACGACGGGGTGTGGCGGGGCGAACGGCTGCTGCCCGAGGGGTGGGCCGCCCGCGCCTCGCACCCGCACACACCGACCGCCGGAACCGTGCTGGTGGGGGACCGGCAGGACTCGAACCGCGGCTACGGGTACCAGTTCTGGGTCTCCCGGCACGGATTCCGGGGCGACGGGGCCTACGGGCAGTTCTGCCTCGTCCTGCCCGAGCACGACGCGGTGGTCGCCGTGACGACGGCGACCGAGCGGACGCAGGAGTACCTCGACCTGGTCTGGCGGCACCTCCTGCCCGCCTTCCACCCGGAGCCGCTGACCGGCCGTCAGGCCACGGACACCGCCCTGCGCGAACGTCTCGAACGGCTCGCTCTGCCCCCGGCCGGGGGAGGCCCCGTACCGCCGGAGCGGGCCGGGGACTGGTCCGGTGCCGCGTTCACCCCGGAGGGCGGGGGCTGCGCCGACCAGCCGAAGCTGACCGCGGCCGAGGTCACGGCGGACGCCGGCGGTGGCTGGACGCTGACCCTCACCGAGGACGGCGAACGGTTCGGCGCACCGTTCTCCGCCGGGCAGGGGTGGACGACCGCCGAGAAGCCCGTCCCGGCCGCCGCGAGCGGAGGCTGGGACGACGGCGACACCCTCGCCGTGGACCTGGTGTTCCTGGAGACGCCGCACCGCCTCCGGGTCACCTGTTCCCTCACCGACCGGACCTTCACCGCCCGCTGGCTCACCCGCCCGCTGCACGAGTGGCCCCTGCGCAAGCTGCGCGCCCCGCGCGGCTCAGTCCGCGGCGGGCCGGAACGTCCGTAGGAAGGTCCGCAGGGCCTCCCGGCTCGCGGGTCCCTCCCAGTCGGCGGCCGGGGTCGTCCAGCGCAGCGAGAAGCCGCGCCCGCCGCCCAGCAGGAACCCGCGGCCGAGGGTGCGCACCCGGGCGCCGCCGGCCTCGGCGTACCACTCCAGGTCGGCGGCCTCGCGCCCCTGGTACGTCGTCGCCCGGATCCCGCCGATCCGCTCGTAGCCGGCGCCGGACCGCTCCAGGCGCGGCTCCACGTCGTCCCGCCACACGGCCACCGCGTCCGACCCCACCCGCTCGCTGTAGGTGACGGCGAGCGTGCGCGGGTCCCCGTCGGCGCCGAAGGTGACGCGGTAGCCCCGGTCGGCGCCGCGGGAGGTGTCCAGCCGCTCCCAGCCCTTCGGTAGCGCGACGGAGAAGCCCTCCGGGGCGTGGTGGGCGCGGTAGCCGGGCGGGAGGCCGCCCGCGCCGTCCGACGGGGAGGGGGACGGGGTGGGCGCGGACGGGTCCCCGGGCTCGTCCGGTGGGGCGGCCGGCACGGACGCCGAGGGCGGCGGCGCGTCGGCGGCGGAGTCGCCGCCGGCGCCCGGCAGCCCCCGCGTCGCGGCGAGCACGGCGACCGCCACCGTGACGACGGCGAGCGTGGTGCCGAGGAGCGTCGTCCGTCTGCCACGCTCCCGGCCCGCGTACCGCACGGTGCCGGTGTGCGAGCCGTGCGGCCGGGGGCTCGGCGCCGCCTCCGGGCCCTCCCGCAGCACGCGGGTGAGCGCCCCGCGGACCACCTGGCGGGTCAGCCGCTCCCGCGGGTCCTTGCGCAGCAGTCCCTGGACGACCTGGGTGAGCGGGCCCGCCCGTACCGGTGTGCGCGGCGGCAGCCGGTCCACGCCCTTCAGCGTGGCCTCGGGCCGCCCGCGGTCCCGGAACGGCGGACGCCCCTCCAGCATCGTGTGGAGGATCGCGCCCAGCGCCCACAGGTCCGCGGCGGGGCCGATCCGCTCGGCACGGGCCTGCTCCGGGGAGGCGTACGACGGTGCCGTGAGCCGGGGCGCCGGCACCGTGCCGGCCAGACCGTACCCGGTGACGACGGCCGGCCCGCCCTCGCGCAGGAACACCTGGCCGGGGCTGAGCTCGCCGTGCGTGACGCCCCCGGCGTGCGCGGCCTCCAGCACGTCGAGCAGCTCCAGCGCGATGCGGGCGGCCCGCACAGGGGGGAACGTGCCCTCCTCGGCGAGGACCTCGTCGAGCGGTGTGCCGTCGATCCACGCGGTGACGGTCCACAGGAAACCGGCCTCCTCGACGGCGTCGACGACGGCGGCGATCCGGCCGGGGCACAGGTGCGCCACGCTCTCCGTCGCCCGCAGCGCACGGGAGGGCGCGCGCCGCGTGCCGGCCGCGTCCTGCGGGAGCCCGACCCGGGTGACCAGGCAGGGGCGGCCGGTCCGCAGGTCGTCGGCGTACCAGCGGACGCGGTTGGTCTCGCGATGGGTGATCTCGACCAGCCGGTAGCGTCCGGCGACCGGCCGTTCCGTGGAGACGTGCGCCCTGCCCATGGCCATCCCTCGTCGAACCGCCGGCTCCCGCTGTCCCCAGTGGTACGGGGAGCGGGCGGGGTCCGTTCAACGGGAGGCTCAGAGAAGCTCGAAGTGTTCCGTCCAGGCGATCATGTCGCCGGTGGTGGCGTTGCCGCCGCACACCACGAGACCGAGCCGGGCCCCCTCGCCGACCCGTTCCAGCACCCGCCGCGCGGCGGGCAGCAGACAGCCGGCGGCCGGCTCGGCCCACACCTTGGCGTGGTCCGCGAGCTCCAGCGAGCCCCGCACCGCCTCCCGGTCCGGTACCACCAGCACCTCGGTGACCAGCTCCGACACATGCTCGTACGTCAGCGGGGAGACGGCCGGGGCGCTGAGCGTGGAGACGATCGACGTCAGCTCCACCGGCACCGGGCCGCCCGCCGCCAGCGCCTCGGACATCGCCTGCGCGCCCTCGGTCTCCACACCCCAGACCCGCACCCCCGGCCGCAGCGCGCGCAGCGCCGCCGCCACCCCGGCGATCAGCCCGCCGCCCCCGATGCTCACCAGGACGTCCGTGAGGTCACCGGCGTCCGCGGCGAACTCCAGCCCCACCGTGCCCTGGCCGGCGATCACCACCGGGTCGTCGAAGGGGTGGACCAGGGTCAGCCCCTCCTGCTGGAGCCGCGTCATGAGCGCGAACGCACCGTCCATGTCGTCGGTCAGCCGCACCGACGCGCCCGCGGACTCCGCGATCTCCACGGCCCGCAGGGGCGCCGAACGCGGCATCACCACCGTGGCCTTCACATCGAGGGCCGCGGCCATCACCGCGAGGGCGATCCCGTGGTTGCCGCCGCTCACCGCCACGACCCCGGCGGCCCGCTCGGCCTCGCCCAGCGACAGCAGCTTCGCCGCCGCGCCCCGCACCTTGAACGAACCGGTGCGCTGCAACAGCTCCAGCTTCGTGGTGACCGGGGCCCCGAGCAGTGCCGACAGGCCGGGGCTCGGCACGGTCGGGGTCCGCACCACGTGCCCGGCGATCCGCTCGGCCGCGGTCTCGATGTCGGCGATCCCGATCACGACTGTCACCTCTCCGGCGCGGGGGTGTGATCCGTGCCGTCATCCACCCTGACCCGCGGGGCGGCCAAGGTCAACATCGCTCAGTGCTGCTGGGCCTTCTGCGGTGTCGCCTCACTGGGCCGGACGACGACGTACCCCTCGCCCTGCAGCATCAGCTGCACGGCCTCGCCCGACCCGCCGCGCAGCATCGAGCCCAGAGACTGGGAACGGTGCAGCGAGGTGGCCAGGCCCGCGGTCCAGCCGACGATCGCGTCCGTGTCCACGTACACCGGGTACTGCGGCGACACCGGGATCACCAGCGGATTCCCCTCGCACACCAGCCCCAGCCGGCCGTGCCCGGTGAAGACGCTGTTGAACAGCCCGCCGCCGCTGATGCCGGCGCCCTTCACGGTCGCGATCCGGTACGACAGCGAGGAGTCGAAGCACAGGACGTTGCGGCCGTTGACGGTGAACTCGTCGCCGGGGTCGACCTCGACGACGAAGCAGTTCTGCGCCTCGTGCGCGAACCAGGCCTCGCCCTGTCCGCGGACCGCCATCAACGGCAGCCCCTCGCCGGTCACCGCCCGTTTGAGCATGCCGCCGACGCCCTGGCCCTTGCGCTCGAACCGGAGGCTGCCGCGATAGGCGATCATCGCGCCCTGCCGGGCGTGCATCTCGCCGTCGACCGTGTAGCGGATGCATTTGGCGTTCTCGACGGTCATGCCCGCGGCCGTGGCCGGCTGCACCATGTGCTGACTGGAAAACAGGTCACCCTTCATGAGGGCATCCTCACCCGGACTCTCTCCCTCCGCCAGGATCATGCACGGACGGCACCGGGACCGGCGCCGTCAGCCGCCGAAGAGCTGGGTCCAGCACGTGCCCGCCCGGCCGCCGCCCGCGAATCCGACGCCGATGCGGGTGAAGCCGGCCTCGAGGATGTCGGCGCGGTGACCGGGGCTGTTCATCCAGCCCTGGACGACCTCGGCGGCCGAGCGCCGGCCGCACGCTGTGTTCTCGCCGGTCGTCCGCCGCGCCGAACCCGCGGCGGCGGCCCGGTCCCAGGGCCTGCCGCCGTCGGGCGCGGTGAGGGAGTAGAAGTCGCGGGCCGCCATGTCGGCGCTGTGCGCCTGCGCGGCCGCGGTTCCTCAGCGGTGCAGCGCCTGGGCCCAGTTCGACGGCACCCGTCCCGCCGGGCCCGGTGACGGCTGGTCCGCCGGGTGGCTCACGGGCGGGGCCAGGTCGGGGCCGGACTCGTACAGCTCGTTCGTGGCGTAGTCCCAGAACCAGTCCTCGCCCGGCTCGTAGCTGCGGACCACGGGGTGCCCGGTGGCCTCGAAGTGCGCCGTGGCGTGCTGACCGGGCGAGCTGTCGCAGCAGCCGATGTGGCCGCAACTCGCGCAGCGCCGCAGGTGGAACCACCAGCCGCCCACGGCGTCGCAGTCGGCGCAGCCCGCGCCGGTCGGGGGGACGCCGGGGTCGATGGCGTGGTCGCTGGTCATGCGGGCTCCTCGGGTGTGTCGTCGGGGGCCGGAGCGGTGAGCGGCAGCAGCACCTGGAAGCGGGTGTCGCCCGGCTCGGACTCGAACCGCAGGGTCCCGTGGTGCTTGTCGACCACGATCCGCCAGGAGATGTCCAGGCCGAGCCCGGTGCCCTCGCCCACCGGCTTGGTGGTGAAGAACGGGTCGAAGACCCGGTCGCGGACCTCCGGCGGGATGCCCGTGCCGGTGTCGCCGAACTCCACCAGCAGCCGGTCGTTCTCCCGTGCGGTGCGCACGGTCAGGGTGCCCTCCCCGCCCTGCCCGTCGTCCGCGTCCGCGCCGTTCATGGCGGAGACCGCGTTGTCGATCAGGTTGGTCCACACCTGGTTGAGCTCCGCCGGGTACGCCGGGATCCGCGGCAGTGCGCGGTCGTACTCCTTGACCACCTTGATCCGCTGCCCGAACTTCCCCGACAGCATCAGCAGGGTGCTGTCGAGGAGTTCATGTACGTCGGCGACCTGGAAGGGGGCGCGGTCGAGCTGCGAGTACTGCTTGGCGGCGTCGACGAGGTGCGAGACGCGGTTCGTGGAGTCCGCGATCTCGTCCATGAGCAGTTCCGTCTCGACCGTGTAGCTGAGCCAGCCGACCGCCGACGGCAGCGTCGCCTCGTCCACGGCGGCGGCGACCTGGTCCAGCCAGTCCAGGTCCAGTCCGGCCTGGACGAACGTCGGGGCGATCCGCCAGCCGTCGGGGATGCCGTGGTCGTCCAGCCAGTCGGCGAGCGCGTCCTCCCGGTCCGACGCCTCCAACGGGCTGAGCACGGGCGCCTTCGCGACCCGTTCGGCCGTCCGCTCCTGGATGTCGATGAGGTTGGCGAGGGTCTCGCGGTCGTAGGTGCCCGCGGAGATGACGCGCAGCTTGTGCCGCATCTTGCCGACGCGTTCGCGCAGCGTCGCCGTCGCCCGTACGGCGGCCGCGGCGGGGTTGTTCAGTTCGTGCGTCAGCCCGGCCGACAACGACCCGAGCGCCAGCAGCCGTTCGCGCTGGCCGATGGCGCGCTGGGCGTTCTTCGAACCGAAGAACAGCCCCTCCAGGAGGTGGACCGCCATCGGGAACCACTCCCGCATGACGCTCGCGAACGTGTCCGCGGGCACCACGAAGAACCGCGTCGGCTCCGTCACGCGCATCGAGTTGTTGTAGACCTGCCGCACCCGGTCCCCGAGGTACGCCTGCATGGCCCCCGCGTACACCCCGCGCTGGGACGTGCGGCTGACCTCCACGTCGTCCGCGCCGACCCGGCGGGACAGTACGACGGTGCCTTCCAGCATCACGTAGAAGCAGGTGGCGGGGGAGCCCTCGGTGTAGACCGGCCCGGGTTCGAACCGCTCCACCCGTCCCTCGGCGCAGAGCCGTCCGAGCTGCTCGGCGGTGAGTTTCTCGAACAGGAACAGGGAGCCGATCTCCTGCGGGCTGCACGGCATCGGACGCCCGCTCACGACTGCTCCAGGTACCGGTGGACGAGCATCACGGCCATGGCTCCCTCTCCGACGGCGGACGCGACCCGCTTGGCGGACTCCGCGCGGGCGTCGCCCGCGACGAACACGCCGGGCACGTTGGTCTCCAGGTGGTACGGCGGCCGGTCCAGCTCCCAGTCGGCCGGTGGCCGCCCGTCGGGGGTCAGATCGGGCCCGGCGAGGATGAACCCGCGTTCGTCCCGCAGCACCGTGCCGTCCAGCCAGTCGGTCAGCGGGGCGGCGCCGATGAACACGAACAGCCACTGCGCGTCGACGAGTTCGGTCTGCCCGCTGTCCGTGTCGCGCAGCGTCAGCCGTTCCAGCCGGCCGTCGCCGTGCGCGCCCTCGACGACCGCGCCGCACCGCACCGAGATGTTCGGCGCCCGGTCGATCTGCTGGATCAGGTAGTACGACATCGACGCCGTCAGATCCGGCCCGCGCACCAGCAGCGTCACCGACTTGGCGAACCGGGACAGGTACATCGCGGCCTGCCCGGCCGAGTTGGCGCCGCCGACGATGTACACGTCGTGGCCCTGGCAGGCGGCGGCCTCCGTCAGCGCGGACCCGTAGAAGACACCGCAACCGTTGAGCTCGTCGCAGCCGGGTGCGGCCAGCTGCCGGTACGACACCCCGGTCGCCAGGATCACACTGTGCGCGGCGACCGCCGAACCGTCGGAGAACCGTACGACCCGGGCGCCGCCGTTGACCTCGAGACCCGTCACCTCCCGCGCGGTGAGGATCTCGGCGCCGAACTTCGTGGCCTGCCGCCGCGCCCGCTCGGTGAGCTGCGCCCCCGACACGCCGTCGGGGAAGCCCAGGTAGTTCTCGATCCGGGAGGACTGCCCCGCCTGCCCACCGGTCGCCGACCGCTCCACCAGCACGGTCCGCAGCCCTTCGGAGGCCCCGTAGACCGCCGCGCCGAGCCCCGCCGGGCCGCCGCCGACCACCACCAGGTCGTAGAAGTCGGCCTCCGGGGTCGTCGCCAGGCCCACCCGTGCGGCGAGGTCCACGGACTCCGGCTCCACCAGCGGCGTCCCGTCCGGGGTGATCACCACCGGCAGCCGCATCCCGTCCTCGCCGGCGGCGGCCAGCAGCCGCCGGCCCTCCGGCTCGTCGGCGGAGTACCAGCGGTAGGGCACCTGGTTGCGGGCCAGGAACTCCCGTACGTCCGAGGAGCGCGCCGACCAGCGGTGCCCGACCACCTTGGTGCTGGGCACCGGCCGGTGGTCGCTGCGCCGCCAGGCCTCCAGGAGGTCGTCCAGGACCGGATAGAGCTTCTCCTCCGGCGGGTCCCACGGCTTGAGGAGGTAGTGGTCGAGGTCGACGACGTTGATCGCGTCGATCGCCGCGCCGGTGTCCGCGTACGCGGTGAGCAGCACCCGCCGCGCGCCGGGATGGATGTCGAGGGCCTGTTCCAGGAACTCGATGCCGTTCATCCGCGGCATCCGGTAGTCGGCGAGGATCACCGCCACCAGGTCGCCGCGCAGCTTCAGTTCGCGCAGCGCGTCCAGCGCGGACTCGCCGGACTCCGCGCGCACGATCCGGTACGACGCCCCGTAGCGCCGTCTGAGGTCCCGCGCCACGGCGCGGGAGACGCCCGGGTCGTCGTCCACGGTCATGATCACGGTCCGCGCCGCTTCGGCGGCCTGTGTCATACGTCCCCCACGTCGTACGGTCGGATCCCCGGCGCGGCGGGCCCCGGCCCGGCCGCGGCCACCGCACCGGCCCTGTCCATCGTATGTTCGACGGCGCTCCCGCGCTCAGGTATGCGCGAGCCGCGGAGCGTAGGGAAGACTGGATCATGCGAAGTGGACACGACACCGGGAGGAACCGCATGACACGCCCGATCACGGCAGGGATCGACGGAACCGGGGAGAGCCTCGCCGCGCTGGCCTGGGCCGCGCGGGAGGCGGTCCGCCGGGGACTGCCGCTCAGGGTGGTGCACGCCTGGCGGTTCGAGGCGCACGACGCGGTGGACACGGGGGACAGGGCCACGCAGGAGCAGTGGGTGCGCGCGTCGGTGGAGGAGGCGGTCCGTGCCGTCGGTGAACGCCACCCCGACCTGGCCGTGACGACGGACGTCCTGGAGGGCGACGCCGTGCAAACGCTGACCGGCGCCGCCGCGGACGCGGAGCTGCTGGTGCTCGGCTCGCGCGGACACGGGCGGATCATGGGCTTCCTGGTCGGCTCGGTCGGCCAGCAGGTGATCGTCGACGCCGGGCGTCCTGTGGTGTTCGTGCGGGCCGGGGACCAGCCGTCGAACGAGGTCGCCGGACACGAGATCGTCGTCGGCCAGCAGGGCGACCCCGAGGACAGCGCCGCCGCGCTCGGCCTCGCCTTCGAGACCGCGGCCCGGCGCGGGGCCACGGTGCGCGCCGTACGGGCCTGGACCCTGCCCCCGGTGTTCGCCTACAGCCCCGCCTCGCTCCAGCTCCTCGACGAGGCCGGCGGCCTGGAACCGTACGAGCAGAAGGCGCTGGCGGCGGCCCTCGCGCCGTGGCGGGAGCGCTACCCGGACGTGCACGTGATCGAGCACGTGGAGATGGGCAGCGCCGGGCAGGTGCTGCTGTCGGTGGCGGGCACCGCCCAGCTGATGGTGGTCGGCCGCCGCGCCCACCGCACGGCCGTGGGCGCCAGGATCGGCTCGGTGGCCTACGGCGTCCTGCACCACGCGGACTGCCCGGTGGCCGTGGTTCCGCCGGCCTGACCCCGTGCGCTCCGGCCGGCTAGCCGTCCGTCGGCCGGAGCGTCTCCCGCGCCTTCGGGAGGATGTTCCTGATGTAGTCCTCGACGGCCGTGTCGAGTCCGATGTCGTGCTGCGCCCGCTCGGACAGGTACCAGCGGTGCTCCAGCAGTTCGTGGTAGATCTCCGCGGCGTCCATCGGGCCGCGCAGCTCCGGCGGCACGGACCGCACGGTGGGCCGGAAGACCTCGCGCACCCAGCGGTGGGCGAGGACCTCCGGGCGGGCGCCGAGAGGATCACCGGGCGCGTAGTCGTCCTGGGTGGCCATCCAGCTCTCCAGATCGTTCAGCAGCCGCCTGGCCTGGTTCTCCTCGGCGTCGAGCCCGGTCAGGCGCAGCAGTTGCCGCTGGTGGTGGCCGGCGTCGACGACCTTGGGCACGAAGGTGACGGTGTCGCCGTTGGAGGCGTGCTCGATCTGCATCTCGGCCACGTCGAAACCGAGGTCGTTCAGCCGGCGGATGCGGCGCTCGATGTAGTGGTGCTTGCCCGCCGGGTAGACGGAGGTACGGGTCAGCTCCTGCCACAGCCCCGTGTAGCGGGCGCAGATCTCGGTGCCGAACTCGATCGGGTCGACGGAGGGGTGCAGCGCCCCGGAGGCCTCCAGGTCGAGCAGTTCGCCGCTGATGTTGACGCGCGCGAGATCGAGGTCGTACTCGCGCTGGCCGACGCTCAGTTCCGGGTGCAGGTCACCGGTCTCGGCGTCCACGAGATACGCGGCGTAGGCGCCCGCGTCGCGCCGGAACAGCGTGTTGGACAGCGAGCAGTCGCCCCACGCGAACCCGGCCAGGTGCAGCCGCACCAGCAGCACGGCGAGCGCGTCCATCAGCCGGTGCATGGTCGCCGGGCGCAGCGTCGTCTCGAACATCGACCGGTACGGCATCGAGCCGCCGAGGTGACGGGTGATCAGCACGCTCTCCAGCGGCTCACCGGCGGTGTCGGTGCGGCCGGTGACCACGGCCAGCGGGTCCACCGCGGGGATGCCGATCCGGTCCAGGTCGCGCAGCAGCTCGTACTCGCGCAGCGCGGGCCGCCGGGCGAGCTCCTTCACCGCGATCACCTCGTCGCCGGCGCGCGAGTAGCGCACCACGTGCCGGGAGATGCCGCGTGGCAGCGGCACCAGGTACTCCTCCGGCCACTCCTCCAGCGGCAGGTGCCACGGCAGTTCCAACAGGAGCGCGGGATGCTCCGGGTTGGTGGCGTTGATCTGCAGTGCCATGGCGGGAGTGTCCTCGTCTCGTGGGCGATCGTCGTCCCACCCTATTGCGCGCGCTCCCGGGCCAGCCGGGCGGCGTCCCGTACGGGCCCCTCGTGCAGCGGGCCGTGTCCGGGCAGCAGCAGGTCGCCGTCCAGCTCCGCCAGGACGTCCAGCGAGGCGACGGCGGTGGCGCGCTCGTGGTGGAACATGTCCGTCAGCATCTGCGGTCCCTCGGTCCGCGAGGTGGGATGGCCGCTCACCAGGGCGTCGCCCGACACCACCACCCCGGTGCCCGGGAAGTGGAACGCGCAGTGCCCGGCGGTGTGGCCGGGCGTGTGCACGGGTACGGGCCGGCCGGGCAGATCGAGCGGACCCGGACCGGCCCCGGGGAACGGCTCGGGCGCGGTGACCGCCACGTCCGCCGTCCCGCCGGAGCGCAGGGCGTGCGCCGCCCAGGGCAGCACGCCCGGCCGCCAGCCGTTGCGCAGTACCTGCCCGACGGTCACCTGGTGCAGGAAGTCCCGCCGGGCGTGCGGGACTTCGGCCTTGTGGGTGTACACGGGGGTGCCGTACGCGGCGCTCAGGTACTCGGCGGAGCCCAGGTGGTCGCTGTGGGCGTGCGTGATCAGTACGGCCGTCACCGCCTCCGGCGGACTCCCCACCTCCGCGAGGGAGGCGAGCAGCCCCTCGCGGTCGCCGGGGTAGCCGGTGTCGATCAGTGTGACGGCGTCCCCCTCGGTCAGGATCACCCAGTTGGTGTTCGTGCCGTGCACCAGGAAGGTGCCGTCCGCGACGTGCCGCACGGTTGCTCGCATGTTCGTCCCGACTTCCAGTCGTTCCTGCCGGACGGGAGAAGGAAAGCAGATCACGGCGCGGGTGGTGGGCGCGGCCGTGGCGGCGCCGGCCCCGCGGGACTCCGGTGCGATCCCGCCGCTCCCGGCTCTTTCGATACACCGGTGTATCGGATACGTTCCCGTATCGGACGAAGGAGCGACCATGACGGCGGGCGGTACGGAGAGGCGCGTCACCGGACGCCGGCTGCGCACGCGCGCGAACCTGCTCGAAGCGGCGTTCTCCGTCTTCGCCGCCAAGGGCTTCGGGCACGTCTCGATCGAGGAGGTCTGCGAGGCCGCCGGCTACACCAGGGGCGCCTTCTACTCCAACTTCGCCGGCCTGGACGAACTGTTCTTCGCCCTCTACACGGAGCGCGCCGAACTGATCGCCGAGCAGGTCGCCGGGGCCCTCGCCCAGGACGGACCCGACCTCGACGTGCCCGCCGCCGTGGACCGCGTCACCGAGGTCCTGCTCCTCGACCGCGACTGGCTGCTGGTGAAGACCGACTTCCTGGTGCACGCCGCCCGTGACCCGGAGGTGGCGCGCGCCCTGCTGGAGCACCGGGCGCGGCTGCGGCGGGCCGTCGAGGACCGGCTCGCGCGGGCCCGCGGCCACACCGGACTGCCCGCCGTGCTCGGTGACGCCGAGGGCGCCGCGCACGCCGTGGTCGCCGCCTACGACGGTGTCACCACCCGACTGCTCCTTGACCGGGACGTCGCGGGCGCCCGGGCCTGGCTGAAACAACTGCTGACCGCGCTGCTCACCGCATGACAGTCACCGCACCACAGTCACCGCACAACAGGAAGGGACGGTCGCCATGGATGCCGACGTCATCGTCGTCGGAGCGGGACTCGCGGGCCTCGTCGCGGCCCACGAGCTGACCGCCAGGGGCCGCAGGGTCGCCCTGGTCGACCAGGAGAACGCCGCCAACCTCGGCGGGCAGGCCTTCTGGTCCTTCGGCGGGCTGTTCCTCGTCGGCTCCCCGGAGCAGCGGCGCCTGGGCGTCAAGGACTCCTTCGACCTCGCCTGGAACGACTGGCAGGGCAGCGCGGGCTTCGACCGGCTCGACGACGAGGACTCCTGGGCGGTGCGCTGGGCGAGGGCGTACGTCGAGTGGGCGGCGGGGGAGAAGCGGTCCTGGCTGGACGGCCACGGCATCACCTTCCTGCCCACCGTCGGCTGGGCCGAGCGCGGCGACCTCCGCGCGGACGGACACGGCAACACCGTGCCCCGCTTCCACATCGCCTGGGGCACCGGGACCGGCGTCGTCGCGCCCTTCGTCCGGTACGCCCGGCAGGCCGTCCGCGACGGACTGCTCACCTTCCACCACCGTCACCGGGTCGACGAACTCGTCGTCGAGGGCGGCACCGCGCGCGGGGTGCGCGGCACCGTGCTCGCGGAGGACGACGCACCGCGCGGTGTCGCCTCCGGCCGCGAGGCGATCGGCGAGTTCGAGCTCACCGCCCAGGCCGTGATCGTCACCAGCGGCGGCATCGGCGCCGACCACGACATCGTCCGCCGGTACTGGCCCGAGCGGCTGGGCACCCCGCCCCGCGAGATGGTCACCGGGGTCCCGGCCTACGTCGACGGGCGGATGCTCGACATCAGCGCCCGCGCGGGCGTGCGGCTGGTCAACCGGGACCGCATGTGGCACTACACCGAGGGCCTGCGCAACTGGGACCCGATCTGGCCCGGACACGGCATCCGCATCCTGCCCGGACCGTCCTCGATGTGGTTCGACGCCCTCGGCCGCCGGCTGCCCGACCCCTGTCTGCCCGGCTACGACACCCTCGGCACGCTGAAGCACCTGCGCACCACCGAGGACATCGCCGGACACGACCACTCCTGGTTCGTCCTCACCCAGAGGATCATCGAGAAGGAGTTCGCGCTGTCGGGCTCCGAGCAGAACCCCGACATCACCGCCAAGGACCGGGCCGGCTTCCTGCGCACCCGCGTGCTGGGCAAGGGCGCCCCCGGCCCGGTGGACGCGTTCCTGCGCAAGGGCGCCGACTTCGTGACCGCCCCCACCGTCGAACAGCTCGTCGAGAAGATGAACGCCCTCACCGACGAACCGCTGCTCGACGCGGCCCTCGTACGCCGTCAGATCGAGGCCCGCGACCTGCAGATGGCCAATGCCTACAGCAAGGACGCCCAGGTACAGGGCATCCGCAACGCCCGCCGCTACATCGGTGACCGTCTCGGCCGCGTCGCCACCCCGCACCGCATCCTCGACCCGGCGGCCGGCCCGCTGATCGGCGTCAAGCTGAACATCCTCACCCGCAAGACCCTCGGCGGCATCCAGACCGACCTCGACTCCCGCGCGCTCGGCGCCGACGGCCGGCCCGTCGAGGGCCTGTACGCGGCGGGCGAGGTGGCGGGCTTCGGCGGCGGCGGTGTCCACGGCTACAACGCCCTGGAGGGCACCTTCCTCGGCGGCTGCCTCTTCTCGGGCCGGGCGGCGGGGCGCGCGGCGGCCGCGCACACCGCCTAGTCCTCCAGCAGGCGGGCCAGCACCTCCGCGTGACCGGTCCGAGGGCTCCTGGACGCGGTCAGCAGGGTCACCGGGCCCTTCCTGGCCAGTTCCCGTACGTGGTCGAGGAGTTCGGCGGCCTCCGGGGTGGCCAGTTCCGCCTCGTAGCGCTCGCGGAACTCCTCGTACGGCCGGTCGTCCGCGTGGTACCAGCGGCGCAGCCCGGTGGACGGGGTCAGCCCCTTGGGCCACTCGTCCACCCGCGCCGCGTCCTTCGTCAGACCGCGCGGCCACAGGCGGTCGACCAGGACCCGGATCCCGTCGTCCGGCTCGGGCGGTTCGTGGACACGGCGCACGCGCACGCTCATGGTCGGCCCCTTCCGGCGGTGTCCCGCGAGCGTACTGCGACGCACCGGGCCGGGCACGGCGGGACCGCCGGGCCCGGCTAGCCGGAGGAGCGCCGGGCGGCGATACGGCGCTTCAGGGCACGGCGTTCCGTCTCGCTCGTACCGCCCCACACCCCGATGGACTGCCCCGTGTCCAGCGCCCACTGGAGGCACTGCTCCCGCACGGGGCAGCGTCGGCACACGGCCTTGGCCTGTTCCGTCTGCATCAGGGCGGGGCCGGTGGTGCCGATCGGGAAGAAGAGGTCGGGGTCCTCGGTCCTGCAGGCCGCACGTTCGCGCCAGTTGTCCATCGAGAGTCACCTGCGATCATCGGTGTGAGAACGGGCAGGCACCCTTTTGGGCGCCTTACTCCTTTTCGGGTCACCTGTCTACCGGAGGTGAAACAACGGGACGCCGTGCGCGCGGTCACTGTTCGCGCAGCCCCCAGGGCGAGCCGTACGCGGTCAGCAGTTCCAGGAACGGCCCCGCGGGGAACGCCTCCGGACCGAGCACGCCCGTGCCCGACCAGGCGCCGCCGGCGAGCAGTTCGAGGGCGACGACGGGATTGACGGCGGTCTGCCACACCACGGCCTGGCAGCCGTACTCGGCCATGGACCACTGGTTGTCGACCACGTGGTACAGGTACACCTCACGCGGCGCCCCGTCCTTCACGCCCCGCACCCAGGTGCCGGCGCAGGTCTTGCCGTGCATCCGCTCGCCCAGCGTCGCCGGGTCGGGCAGACAGGCGGCCACCACGTCCCTGGGGGAGACCCGCACCGGACCCTCCGGGCCGGGCACGGTCACCGGTTCGGTGCGGTCCAGGCCCAGCAGGCGCAGCGTCCTGAGCGTGTCGATGAACTCTCGGCCCAGACCGTACTTGAAGGTCACCCGGCGGGCGTCCACCCAGCGCGGGACGAGCAGCACCTCCTCGTGCTCGACGTTCACGCACTCCACCGGGCCGATGCCCTCCGGGAAGTCGAACACCTCCGGCTCGCTGAACGGCTCGGTGGTGAACCAGCCGCGGCCCTCCTCGTAGACCACGGGCGGGTTGAGGCACTCCTCGATGGTGGTCCAGATGCTGAAGGACGGCGCGAAGCCGTAGCCGTCCACCGTGAGGTTCGCGCCGTCGCGGACGCCGATCTCCTCGATCTCGTCGAAGAGTTCGTCGGCGGCGTACCGGGCGAAGACGTCCGACAGCCCCGGTTCGACGCCCATCCCGACCAGGGCGAGCGCACCGGCCTTCTCCCACTCCTCGGACCGTGCGAACTGCTCGTCGCCGAGCTTCACCCCGCACTCCTCGTACGGCCGTTCGGCGTGCGGCCGGGACAGCGACATCGCCATGTCGACATAGGTGGCACCGGCGCGGCGCGCGGCCCGGAACAGCGGCATCACGAACCGGGGGTCGGTGGCGTTGAGCAGGACGTCGCAGCCGTGCCGTCCGAGCAGCGCCACCACCCCGTCCTTGTCACCGGCGTCCACGTGCTCGGCACGGAACCGGTCCCCTTCCGCGCCGAGCGCGGCGACCGCCGCCTCGGCCCGGCCCCGGTCGTGGTCGGCCACCACCATCCGGTCGAAGAACGGCCGCCGGGCCGCGATCCGGGTGACGGCGGTACCCACGCCGCCGGCTCCCACCAGCAGTACGCGCATGACGGAGCACTCCCTCTCTGCCTCGTGGATCCTCAGGGATCCGGGATGTGTGCGGGGCCCCTGGCCGGAGATACAACGCCTCGCGACGACATAAGGTCAATGGCGTTGGCATAAGGGCGTGAGGAGACGACGATGCCGAAACGCGTGGTTCCCGAGGAGCGCCGGCGGCGCCGCAGGCCGACGAGGAGCGGCCGGGTCCTGTCCGAGACGCTGATCGTCGGGACGGCGCTGCGTCTGCTGCGCGAGCACGGCAGCACGGGTCTGACCGCCCGCCGCCTCGGCCTCGCCCTGGACTGCGACCCGAGCACCCTCTACCGCTACTTCCGCGGCATGGACGAGCTGACCCTCGCCATCGGCGACGCGCTGATCGGCCAGGCGCTGCACGGCTGGCATCCCACGGGACAGTGGCGGGCCGACCTGCGGGCCGTCGGGCTGCGCATCCACGCCGCCTATGTGTCGCACCCGCAGGCCGCCGTCCTCACGGCGAGCCGGGTCTCCGGCCGGGCGAACGAACTGGCGGCCGACGAGGCGGTCCTCGACGTGCTGCGCACCGCGGGCTTCCCGCTGCCGGAGACGGTCCGCGTCTACCACGCCTTCATCGACACCACGCTGGCCTTCGCCGCCCTCGACGCCGCGTCCCTGGCCCTGCCCGGCGCCGCACTCCACGCCGACGAGGAGATGTGGCGCTCCACCTACGCCCGCCTCCCCGCCGCCACCCACCCCCGCATCGCCGAGGCCGCGCCCCTGCTGGCCACCCGCATGGTCACCAGCGCCTACCCGACGGCGCTGGACATGCTCCTGGAGAGCGCGGGGAACAGCCTGGCCTAGCGGCGCAGGGCCTCTGCCGCCGCCTCCGTGACCGCGTCCGCCACCGCCGCCAGCGCGGGGGAGTCCAGCTTCCACTGCTGCCAGTACAGGGAGATGTCGACCGCCCGGTCCGGGGCGAACACCGTGAGGCGGCCGGCCCGGAGCAGGGGGCCGGCCTGGGCCTCGGGGACCATGCCCCAGCCCAGGCCCGCGGCGACCGCCTCGGCGAAGCCCTCCGAGGCCGGCACGTAGTGGCGCAGCGCGCTCGCCTCGGTGCGTCCGCGCGTGAGCCGGCGCACGAAGCCGTCCTGGAAGTCGTCCTTCCGGTCGAACACCACCACCGGCGCCACGGGCAGTACCTCCCGCAGCGGTCCCGCGAGATGCCGTACGGCGAACTCCGGGTTCGCCACCGGGAGATAGCGCATCCGCCCCAGATGCCGTACGGAACAGCCCGGCACCGGGTCCGGCGACGAGGTCACCGCGGCCATCACCGTCCCCTCCCGCAGCAGCGCCGCCGTATGGGCCTCGTCCTCCCGGCGCAGTTCGAAGCGGAGCCGCGAGTCGGCCGGCAGGCGGGTGAGGGCCCCGAGGAACCAGGTCGCCAGCGAGTCCGCGTTCACCGCCACCGGCACCCGGGTCGGCTCCCCGGCCCCGCTCAGCCCCAGCTCGGCGCAGGCGTCCCGTTCCAGCCGGACCGTCTGGCGGGCGAGCCTGACCAGCACCTCGCCCGACTCGGTCGGCCGCACCGGCTTGGTGCGCAGCAGCAGCACCCGCCCCGTGCGCTGCTCCAGCGCCTTCACCCGCTGGCTCACCGCCGAGGGCGTGACGTGCAGCGCGGCGGCCGCCGCGTCGAACGTCCCCTCGTCCACCACGGCGAGCAGGGTCCTCACCTGGTCCAGCGGAAGATCCTTCATCATGGGAGCTAATGCTACGTAAGAATCCTTAGCTGTACTGCAGGGCCTTCCCGCCCGTAGCGTCCTCGGCATGACCAGCGCCCTGACCACCGCCGCCGCCGGATTCGGCACCGGCCTCTCCCTCATCGTCGCCATCGGTGCCCAGAACGCCTTCGTCCTGCGCCAGGGCGTCCGCCGCGACGCCGTACTCGCCGTCGTCGGGATCTGCGCCCTGTCCGACGCGGCGCTCATCGCCCTCGGTGTCGGCGGGGTCGGCGCGGTGGTCGTGGCCTGGCCCGGCGCGCTGACGGCGGTCGGCTGGATCGGCGGCGCGTTCCTGCTCGGCTACGGCGCCCTGGCCGCCCGCCGGGTGCTGCGCCCTGCCGCCGCCGGGCTGGAGACGGCGGGCGAGGCGGCGAGCTCACGGCGCCGGGCCGTGCTCACCTGCCTCGCCATGACCTGGCTCAACCCGCACGTCTACCTCGACACGGTGTTCCTGCTGGGCTCGGTCGCCGCCGACCACGGCCCGCTGCGCTGGACCTTCGGCCTCGGTGCCGTACTGGCCAGCGTCTGCTGGTTCGCGGCGCTCGGCTTCGGCGCCCGCCTGCTGAGCCGCTTCCTGGCCCGTCCCGCCGCCTGGCGGGTCCTGGACGGCCTGGTCGCCGCCACCATGATCGTCCTCGGCCTGACGCTCATCGCGGGAGCCTGACACCGAAGGCCCGCGCGGCTCCCCGACGCCGGGCCCGGCCGACGTGCCGCACGGCCGCGTCGCGGGCTCCGCCTCCGGCCTCCCCGTACGGTCGTCACGGTGCCCGCGCCGCGCCGCCACCGGGTGCGGGGCCGCTACAGCGTCCCGCCGCGCCGGTGCATCGTGTACTGCTCCATCAGCTTGCCGCGTGTCGTCTCCAGCCGGTGGGCGAGCACCTCGGCGACGCTGCGCACCAGGGTCAGCCCGAGCGGCGGGTCCTCCTCGCAGAGCCGCAGCACGGCCGCCGCGTCGAACTCGTAGGCGCGCACCTGGCTGAAGGCCACGGCGCCGAAGTCCCACTGGTGGGGCGGGAACAGCCAGGACCAGCCCAGCAGATCACCCGCGCCGAGACCGGCGACGGTCACCCGGTGCAGGTCGTTCACCCGCTGGTCCAGCGAGACCGCGCCGGAGCGGATCACCCAGAACCGGTCGGCGGTGCCTCCCGCCTCGAAGATGCGGGTGTCCTCGGGGAAGGACACCTCCCGCGCCAGTGCCATCAGGCGCTCGCGCTGCGGCGGGGGAAGGGCGGTCAGGAGTTTGATCGCTTTGGTCATGGCGCGGGGCTCCTCGCCGGGCATTCGGTTCCGGTGCTTTCCCTACGTTCATTTCAGCCGCTGCGGCCGTTCGGGGCACCTCGGCGGGCACGGGAAGTCCGGTTCCTGCCGCCGGCCCCCGCCCGGGCATGAAAAAGCCCTGGCTGGACGGGGGAAGCCAGCCAGGGCCGTAAGCGGTGATGTCCGGAGGACGGGGGGTCGACTCCGCCACCACGTATGAATGAACGATAAACCATTTCGGCGGTGTCCGGGTAATCGGGTCACGTGACCTGTTTCACTGGTCCCGGCCGGCGCGCTCGTCCACCACCCGGACCGTGTCCAGACCGGGGTTCGACGGGTCCGGCAGGTGCATGCCCGCGGCCAGCCCCGTCCGCAGATAGCGGAGCACGGGCCCGGTGAGCCGTTCGCCCGGCAGGACGGCCGGGATCCCGGGCGGATACGGCGTGACCATCTCGGCCGCGATCCGTCCGGCGGCCCGGTCCACCGGCACGTCCTCGGTCGGGCCGAAGAACGCGTCCCGCGGCAGCAGCGCCTGCGCCATCCGCAGTTCGCCCGGCGACGGCACGTCCACCCTCGGCGCCCGGGGCAGGCTCCGCGCCGCCCGGCCCAGGTCCCGCAGCGCCGACAGCAGTTCCCCGGTCGTCTCCCGGTCGTCGCCGTGGGTGATCTGCATCCCGATACGGCGGTGGTCCACCAGGTGCGCGTCGACGCCGCGGTGCTCGCGCAGCCAGTCCGCCGCCTGGAATCCCGTGATGCCGAGACCGTCGAGATCGATCACGCCGGGCAGCGGATCGAAGCCGTCCGCCAGCCCCGGGCCGCAGAAGTCGTCCCGGTCGTCGACGTGCATGCCGTCGATCTCCTCGATCGCGGCCCGGACCCCGTCGGCGAGCGACAGCGCCGACCCCATCAGCTCCTTGCCGTGCAGCGCCATCTGCCGCCGCCAGCCGTCGAGGCCCGCGAGGATCAGCACCGACGGGCTGGTGGTCCCCAGCAGGTCGGCGCGCATGCCCAGCAGCGCCGGCGGCACCAGATCGCCCCGCAGATGGAACACCGAGCCCTGCTCCAGACCGCTGCCCATCTTGTGGATGCTGGTCACGCAGATGTCGGCGCCCGCGTCCATCGCCCAGGACGGCAGATCGGGATGGAAGGGCAGGTGCGCGCCCCAGGCCTCGTCCACGATCAGCGGGCGCGAACGCCGGTGGCACACCTCGGCGATGTCCCGCAGCGCCGCACTGGCGCCGTACGGCGTCGGGCTGGTCACCAGCGCGCCGCGCGCGTCCGGGTGGGCGTCGAAGGCCCGGTCGAAGTCGTCGGCCGACGGCGGGTGCGCGATGTGCCGTTCGGCGTCCCACCGCGGCTCCACCCACACCGGCTCGATCCCGGACAGGATCAGCCCGGACACCACCGACTTGTGGGCGTCCCGCCCGATCAGCAGCTTCTCGTGAGGCCCCGCGACCGACAGCATCGCCGCCTTGACCGACAGGGAGCTGCCGCACGTGCTGAAGAAGGTGTGGTCGGCATGGACCGCGTCGGCCATCAGCTCCTGGGCCCGCTGCAGCACCCGGCCCCGGACGAGCCGGTCGTCCAGGCCGCCCGACGCCAGCACATCGCTCAGGAACACCGCGTCCCCGAGCACCTCACGCACCGCGGGATCCGCCCCGCGGGCCTGCTTGTGCCCAGGTGGGGTGAAGCCCAGCCGCCCCTTGCGGTGGTACTCCTCCAGTGCTTCCAGAACCGGCGCCCGGCTGTGATCGACCGTCATGGGATTCCGGGTGCCCGGCAGCGGCCCGCCTCAACCCGTACGGAAATCCGCGCGGAAATCCGTACGGAAGTCCACACGGCCCCGCCCGTCAGCCCTGCGCCGCGCGCTTGCCCGGCGTCAGGATCTCGTCCAGCACCCGCAGCACCACGCCGTAGGCCACCCCGCGCACCTCGGCGTCGCGCGCCGCGCCGGGATCGCCGGTGCCCGCCCGTCCCAGCTCGTCGCCCCGGGCCCGCCAGGTCCGCTCCTCCTGGGCCGCGCAGGCCCGTGCCCGCTGGATGCGCCGCATCAGTTCGTCCGAGTCCACCACATCGGTCATACCGTCCGCGTACCCCCGTGCGCCGATCGGATGACAGGCATTCAGCGAACGGCCGGGAGGTTTGCCGCTACCGGGACAGGTGAGCCGAAAAGGGAGGTACGAGGCATTCTCCATCTACTTCGCCACCGATCAGGGAGCCGCACGATGTGTGAGGAGTACACGACCGAACCCCTCGAACTGCCCGGCGCGCACCGGGCCGGACCCCCTCGCCCCTGCCGTCCGGCCGAGGTCCGCGAGGCCGTCACCCGGGCGGTGTCCGAACGCTGCCGGGCCACCCGCACCCCCTGCGACGACGAGGCCCTGGCGGACGTCCTGCTCGTCGCCTCCGAACTCACCACCAACGCCATGCTGCACGGCGGCGGGATCATCGACTTCCAGGTCGACGTGAGCGGTCCCGGAGTACGTCTGTCGGTGAGCGACCGCAGCGACGAGCTGCCCGTGGTCGTGCCGTCGGCCGACCGGCAGGGACGCCGCCGTCCGGGCGGCCACGGCTGGCCCATCGTGTGCCGGCTGTCCCGCGACATCCGGGTGTCCGACCTGCCCGCCGGAGGCAAGTGCATCACCGCCGTGGTGCCCCTGTCCTGACCGGCCGGAACAGGCCCCGGCAGATCGCGTGAAGAAGCGGAGTTTGTTCCACCGGCGAGGGGGCAATCGGAGGTTCGTGCTTCGGACCGGAGGCGCGCCAGCGGGAGCGGTACGGCTGCTGTGGACCCTCCGGGCGTCCCGGCGACGGCCCTCCCGCGGTAGATCCCTGAAACCACCGTTCGGGAGCGAACCGCATGCTCATTGACACGACCGCCCATCGTTCCGGCCCTTCCGACACGACGACCGCCGCACCCCGCCGGCGGCACGACGACGCCCCCGACACCGCCTCCCTCTTCACCCGGCTGGCCTCCCTGGAGGACGGCCCCGAACGGGACGCCGTCCGGGACGAGCTCGTCACCGCGTGGCTGCCCATGGCCCACCGCATCGCCGGCCGCTTCCGCGACCGCGGCGAGGCCGTCGAGGACCTGCGCCAGGTGGCCGCCCTGGGCCTGGTGAAGGCCATCGACCGCTTCGACCCGAGCCGCGGCGCCTTCGAGAGCTACGCCGTCCCCACCATCACCGGCGAGGTCAAGCGGCACTTCCGCGACCGGATGTGGGCCCTGCGCGTGCCCCGCCGGGTGCAGGAACTGCGCAACAAGGTGCGGGTGGCCCGGCGCGAACTCACCCAGAACCCCGGCAGCCCCGAGCCGTCCGTGGCGGCGATCGCCGCCCACACCGGGCTGACCGAGGACGAGGTCGGCGCCGGCATGGAGGCCCTGGAGAGCTTCAGCACCCTCTCCCTGGACGCGGAACTGTCGTCCGACGACGACGGCTACAGCCTCGCCGACACCCTCGGCGCCGCGGACGCCTCCTACGACATCGTCGTCGACCGCGAGTCCGCCAAGGAGGGCCTGCGCAGGCTGCCGGAGCGCGAGCGCGCCATCCTCTACATGCGGTTCTTCGAGGACATGACCCAGAGCCGGATCGCCGACCGGCTGGGCATCTCCCAGATGCACGTCTCCCGTCTCATCAGCCGCAGCTGCGCCCGGGTGCGCGCCGACGTGATGGGACAGCGCACCGGCCGCCGCGGCACCGGCGGACACTCGGCGACGGCGTGAGCGACGCCCGCCCCCACCAGAGAGCGAGACACATGCTGAAGCCCCACCCCACCGTGCTGCGCCGGCTCGTCGAGGAGTACGAGGCCCTGACGGCGGCCGGAGGCGGACCGGCCGGCCCGGACCCGCGGATCGGCGACCTGGCGTACACCCTGTACGTGTCGACCGGCACCCGGGACGTACGCCACGCGCTCGCCACCGCGCGCGGCTGGCTGGCGACGGCCGGGCAGGACGCGCCCGGGGCCGGCACCCCGGCCGCCGTATGACCCGCGGTGTGCGGGGAACCCGTAGCGGATGAGCGAATCCGAGATTCCCCCGGAAGGCAGGCCCGTGGACGTCTATCTCGACCTCCTGCGGGTCCGGATGGACACCGAGGACTACCGGCTTCTGCTCCACGTGGTGGAGCCGGTCCTCCAGGCGATCGAGGAACACCGGCTGTCCGGCATGGACCTCGCGCTGGACGGCGGGGACGAGGAACTCCCCCAGGAGGTGCGCGACGAGGCCGCCCTCGTCATCGCCACCGCCGTCACCGGCCGCCTGGACAACGAGGTGGTCGAGCTGGAGGTCGACGAGACCGGACCGGTCCGGGTGGTCACCGACGCGGAGACCGCCGCCGACCCCTCCCGCCTGGACGAGATCGCCGGCTACATCAGGGACCGCCACCGCCAGAACGAGGAGCTACGAGGCATCGCCGAGGCCAGCGGCCTCCCGACCGACTTCTGAACCCCGCCCACGTCCCGCCCGCACGTACGGCCCCGGTACCGACCGGGGCCGTACGCGTGGGCGGGACCCGACCGGTCCGGCGGTCCGCCGGTCGGCTTGTGACGGGGCCGACGGCGTCCGGGTGCCGGGCGGGGGCGAACGCGCGGCGCACGCGGGCGTGCCGCCCCGGCCGGGCGTACGCGCGGGCGCGTGGGCCGGTCCAGTAGGCCGGGGCCGACGGTCTGCCGGTCGGGCGGACTCGTATGTGCGGTCCTGGTCGGGCCGTGGGCGCGGGCCGACGGCCTGCCGGCCGGCCTGTGGTGGTCCCGGCGACAGCGCCCGGGTGCCGGGCGGGGGCGCACACGGGCGCGCCGCTCCGGCCGGGCGTACGCGCGGGCGCGTGGGCCGGAGGCGGCGGTCTGCCGGCCGGTCCGTGACGGCGTCCGGGTGCCGGGCGGGGGCGAACACGTGGGCCGGCAAGGGCGACCGCCCGGTCGCCGGGGGAGGTGTCCGGGCGTACCGGGGACCGCGGCTCAGCGCTCGGGGGTCTTCACCGGGACGGCCAGGGGGCGGGCGAGGCCCACCACGGCCTCGTCCAGGCGTTCCAGGTGGCGCAGGACGCGGTCGGTGATGCGGCCGTAGCGGGCGGTGCCGTCGCCGCCCAGCAGGGACGCGATGCTCGGGCCGGTCTCGACCGGCACGGTGACGTCCTCGTCGGCGACGCGGTCCGCGATCGTCACGATGTTGCGCACCGTGCGCCCCGCCGCCCCGCGCAGCCGGGGATCCGCCGCGATCGACGGATGGGTCGGCAGCAGCTCCGCCGTGGCCGCCAGCGAACGCGCGTGATACGCGCACGTCTCGAGGAGCGCCACCACATAGCGCGCGTTGGTGCGCCGGGCCCGCAGCGGGGTCACCGGATGCGTCAGCGGCTGGGTGGCGGACCGCAGGTCGCCCAGCGCCTGGTCCAGCTCCCGCGCCTTGTCCAGCAGATCGCCGGCGGGACCGCCGCTGAGCTGGCCGACGGCGGCCTCGGTCACCTCGGCGAGCCGCTCCAGCACGGTGACCAGCAGCTCGTTGGTGCGCCGGTCGGTGTTCACCGGCAGCACCAGCGCCGCCGCGACCACCCCGCAGGCCGCCCCCAGCGCCGTCTCCTCCACCCGCAGCACCAGCACCTCCCAGCTGTAGGTGTGCAGCAGGGTGTAGAGCAGCCCGAGCATCGCCGTCACGAAGAACGACATCAGCGTGTAGGACAGCGGCGCCGTGTAGAACATGGCGAAGATCAGCACCAGCACCAGGAAGAACGCCGTCCAGGTGTGCCGGCCCACCAGGGCGGCCAGCAGGATGCCGGCGACGACGCCGAACACCGTGCCCAGCAGCCGCCGGTAGCCCTTGACCAGGATCTCGCCGGTCGAGGCCGTGTTGATGAAGACGATCCAGCAGGTCAGCACCGCCCAGTACCAGCGGTGCGCGGACAGCAGCTCGCCCCCGGCGATGGCCAGCGTCGAGCCCACGGAGACCTGCACGGCGGCGCGCGTGGTGGGCCGTCGCAGCCCCTTCGGCGGCTCGGCCGCCTCCGCCTCCTCGCCGGCGTCGATGGCGGCGTCCTCGGCGTCCAGCTCCTCCCGGGACCTGGCCGTCGCCGGACTGTCGTCCGACTCGTCCTGCGGGCCCTCCAGCGCGATACGCAGCCCCATGACGGCGCGCGCGGTCTCGCCGACGGCCCGGAACACGTCCCGCACGGCCGGGGTGGCGACCGGCAGGTTCTCCTCGTCCCGGTAGCCGAGCAGCCGGTTGCGCAGCTGGGCCACGCCCGTTCCGCCGGCCCCGGTGCGCACCACCAGCGCCCGCAGCGCGAGCAGGTCCCGTCGCAGTACGGCCGTGGCCTCGTCCGGGCCGGGCAGTCGGCCCACCTCCGGGGCGGGCGCACCGGGCAGATGCAGGGTGAGGGTGTCCGCCCGCTGGGCGCTGCGCGCCGACAGCAGCAGCAGACCGAGCCGCTCGGCGGCGATCTCCGCGTCCGCGATCCGGCGCTGCACCAGCCGCGCCGTCGACTCGTCCGGCGTGCCCTCCTCCAGCCGGCTCTGGATCATCAGGGCCGTCTCGTGCAGCCGTGCGGTGCCCTCCCGCATGTCCTCCAGGGCCTTGTCCACCTCGTCGGGCCCGGCGTCCAGCAGCGCCAGCTGCGCGGAGACGAGCCGGCCCAGCCGGGCCCGGAAGGCCGTCCGCAGCCGCAGCAGCAGTCCGGCGGGCGTCACGGGGACGACCGCGAACCGGACCAGGGCGCTGCACGCGAACGCGACGGCCAGGACCGCCCACAGCCCCGGCAGCTGTGAGGGGGAGGCGCCGACGAACAGGGACACGAAGTAGACCTGGAAGCCGATCAGACCGAGCGCGGTCCCGCGGTCCCCGAACCGGCGGCCGTACACCGCGGCGAAGATGAGGACGACGAAGAAGGCGTCCCCGACGACGACCCGCTCGCTGAGCACCGCGCCCAGCGACACGGACACCAGCGCGACGGGCAGGCCGACGGCCAGCGTGATCGCCTGGGCGCCGCGCTGCTTCTCCCGGATGGCGAAGGTGGCGACCATCGCCGCCATCGCCCCCGCCACCAGACGGGTGACGTCGAATCCCGCCGAGACGAGCACGGCCAGCGTCAGCGCGATCGCGCCCACCGTCCGCAGCCCGGCCGTCAGCCGCAGCAGACCGGGGTCGGACGCCGCCAGGTGGTCCCGCAGCCGTGTCCGCACCGAGCGTCCCGCCGCCTTCACTCCACCGCACTCTCTCCCGTCGTACACGCACGCCCGGACCCCGGCACCGCCGGGCGCGCGCCGTCTCCCGCCCCCCGGATCACCGCGCGGCCCGGCCCGCCTCCGCGACGTGCTCCCGCACCTGCTCCGGCGTCAGATAGGCGTCCAGGTACTCGAAGTCCCGCAGGTTCCCCGGCTTGTGCGCCTGGAATCCGGTGCGTACGAAATCGTCGCCGGCGACCGCGTTCAGCAGCCAGTTGGTCATCACCCGCGTCTTGGCGACACCGGTGCGCAGCGCCGACCAGTGGTAGCCGCGGGCCACCGCCTGGGCGGGCAGGCCGTGCAGTTCGATGCCGAGCGGCTTGGACACCGCGTCGGTGCCGCCGAGGTCCACCACGAGTCCGAGGTCCTGGTGGACGTACGGCCGTGTCGGCCGGCCCCGCAGCGTCGCGATGACGTTCTCGGCGACGTGCCGGCCCTGCCGCAGGGCGTGCTGCGCGGTCGGCGGGCACACGGCGTCGTCGCCCTTGGCCACGTCGGGCACCGCGGCCGAGTCGCCGAGCGCGAACACCCCGTCGTGGCCCGGCAGGCACATGTCCGCGTTGACCGCGAGCCGCCCCCGGACGGTCTCCGCGTCGAGCGTGGCGATGAGCGGGCTGGCGACGACACCGGCGGTCCAGATCAGGGTGCGGGTGGGCACCGCCCGGCCGTCGGTGAAGGTGACCTCCTCGGCGCCCGCCTTCGCGATGGAGACGCCCAGCGAGATCTCGATGCCGCGCCGGGTCAGGATCTCCTGCGCGCTGCGCCCGAGCTTCTCGCCCAGTTCGGGCATCAGCTTCGGCGCGATGTCGATGAGATGCCACTTGATCAGGCCCGGGTCGAGCCGCGGGTAGCGCTTGACGGCGGCGTGCGTCAGCCGCTGCAGGCAGGCCGCGGTCTCGGTGCCCGCGTAGCCGCCGCCGACGACCACGAACTGCAGCCGCGAGGCCCGCTCGGCCGGATCGTGGCTCGCGTCGGCCAGGTCGAGCTGGGAGATGACGTGGTCGCGGAGGTAGGCGGCCTCGGCGAGCGACTTGAGCCCGAAGGCGTGGTCCGTCAGCCCCGGGATGTCGAAGGTGCGGGTGACGCTGCCGGGGGCCAGCACGATGTAGTCGTACGGCTCGTTGACGATCTCGCCGTTGACGATGCGGATGACGCAGACCTTGGACTTCAGGTCCACGCCGATGGCCCCGCCCGGGATGATCCGGGTGCGGTACTTCTCGCTGCGGCGCAGGGAGAGCGCGACCGACTGCGGGGTCAGCACGCCCGACGCCACCTGGGGGAGCAGCGGCAGATAGAGCTGGTAGGAGAACGGCGTCACCAGAGTGAGGTCGGCCTCGTTCGGGGCGAGCCTGCGCTCCAGCCGGCGCACGCACTCCACGCCGGCGAAGCCTGCGCCCACCACCAGGATCCTGGGTCGTGTCACGGTGTCCATCCCTTCCTGCGGCTCCAGGCGGTCTGCCTCGAACATCGACAACTGACGCGTGCCCCTGTTCGGCACCACGATGCCCGCACCTTCGCCGGAACGCACCGGGAAGGGAGTCGGCGGCCGGCTCAGCCGCGCAGGTGGCACAGGAGCAGGCAGACGTCGTCGTCGCGCTCGGAGTCGCTCAGCAGGGGGCGCAGGAGCCGGTCCGCCGAGTCCTCCAGATCCGCGTCCAGCTCCGCCGGACCGAACGAGCCCAGGGCCGCCGCGAGCCGCTCGATGCCCGGGTCGATGCCCCGGGCGCGCCGCTCCACCAGCCCGTCCGTGTAGAGCGCGAGCGTCGAACCGGGCGGCAGCCGCTCGATGTGGTCGTCGATGTCCTGCTTCAGCGGGATGCCGAGCATCGCGCCGGGCTTGGCGTCCAGGGTGCGCACCCGCCCGTCGGGCAGCCGCAGCACCGGCGGCGGATGACCGGCGGCGGCCCACGTCAGCGTCTGCCCGTCGGGATGGAACCGGGCGATGACCGCCGTGGCGAACAGATCGGGCTGGAGATGGCGCAGATACCCGTGCAGCCGGGTCAGCAGCCGGCCGGGGCTGTCGCCGTCGACGGCGTAGGCGCGCAGCGCGGTGCGCAGCTGGCTCATCATCACCGCCGCGTGCAGCCCGTGCCCGGTCACGTCGCCGATGACGGTGATCAGACCGCCGTCGCGCTGCCGGAAGGCGTCGTACCAGTCGCCGCCGATGTTCAGCCCGTGCGTGGCGGGGAGATAGCGCGCGGCCAGGCTCAGCCCCGGCGTCGCCGGCAGGTCGGTGAGCAGGGCGCGCTGCAGCGTCTCGGCGATGTCACGGTTGTGCTCGAAGCGGCGGGCGTTGTCGATGGCGGTGCCGGCCCGCCGGGCGAGTTCGAGCAGCATCACGGCGTCGTCCGGGTCCCAGCGCTCACCGGGCGGCGACAGGGTCAGCACCCCCAGCGGCGCCCGGCGGGTCAGCAGCGGGATGCACAGCAGCGGCCGGCCGGGGTCCAGGGCCGACGGGGGCCGGTCGTCCACCCCGGGCAGGCCGCCGGGGTGACCGGCCGCGTACTGGGGGCGCCCGGTGCGGGCCGCGTGGATCGCCGCGCGCGGGCGGGACGTGGGCCGGTACCGGTCGTCCTCGTGGTCGAACAGCCATACGTCGACGTGGTGGGCGTACCGCGGCACCAGCAGCTCCGGCAGCCGGCTCACGATCTCGTCGTGGTTGAGCGAGGCGTTCAGCACGGCGCTCGCGTCCGCCAGGAACGTCAGCCTGCGGCGCGCGTTCTCCGCCTCCTCGCGCGCCCGGCGCTCGGCGGCGAACGCCTCCCGCTGCGCGCGTCCCGCCGCGTCCAGCTCGGCGTGCAGCGCCAGGACGCCCTGGTTGGTCTGGTGCAGCTCCTCCCGGTGGAAGGCGACCAGTTCCTCCTGCTCGGCGAGCTTGTCCAGCACCACGGCCGTGTCCTCGTCGGCGCCCAGCAGCGCCTCGGACAGGACGGCCGGGTCCCTCGTCACCGGGCCCGCGTCGGACGCCCGGCCCGGCTCGGGGCACGGAACGGCCACCGTCCACGGGGCGCGGCCGGCGGCGCCCGCGCCCGGTGCCGGCGTCACCGCCACGTGCAGCGCCCCCGCCCCGGCGGAGGGGCCGGGGCCGTCCAGGGTGAGCATCCAGACGCCGCCCTTGGTGAGGCACTGCCGCAGCTGGCCGCTGAGTGCCGCGGCCAGCCGCGCGCGTTCGACGGGGGGCACCCCGTGCGCCGCGGCCAGCCGGGCCACGGCTATCCGGGCGCGTGCCGCGTCCGTGACGGTCCGGATCCGCCAGGTGTGCGTCATGGGCGGTCCGGCGGTGCGGGGGCCAGCACGGCCACGGCGGTGTCGTCCCGCACCGGACGCGCGGGACTGCCGGCGTCGCGGACGGCCACGGCGGCCGTCACGGCCGGGTCGGCGGACAGAAGCCCCGTGTCCGGGGGAGGCGTCCAGCGGCTGGGCAGACCGTCGGTGTGCAGGATCAGCAGACTCTCCGGGGTCCAGGCGACCTCGTCCTCGCGCACGGTGCCCGGCCGGTGCACCCCGACGATGCCGGGCCGGGACAGCAGGGTCCGCCAGCGGTCGCCCTCCCGCAGCCGGGCCGTCACATTGCCGATCCCCGCGAAGCGCAGCCGCCCGGACCAGGTGTCGAGCTGCGCCACGGCGACGGCCGCGCCCCGGGTGCCGGCCAGCGCCGCGTGGAGCTTCGGCAGGCACTCGGCGGGCGGGAGCCGGGCCCAGTGGCGCAGCTCCTCGACGGCGGCCGTCGAGGCACGCGCCGCCTCGCTCCCGTGGCCGAGACCGTCGGCCAGCATCAGGGTCAGCCGGTCACCGGACCTGACCCAGGCCCAGGCGTCCCCCGAGAAGTCCGCCCCGGCGAACGGGACGTTCACACCGCCGACGCGCACACCGGGGGCCCCGGCGGAGCCCCCACCGGCGGCGGAGCCGATGCGGGCCACCGCCACGGTGCCCCGGCCGAGGGCGCTGTGCAGGGCGAAGTCGTCGGCCAGGCGCCGGCAGGTGCCGAGGCCCGCGCCGAGCGAGTCGGCGGTGGAGAACCCGTCCCGCAGCGCACCGTCCACATCGGAGATCCCCGGCCCGTGGTCGAGCGCGGTGATCTGCACGACCTGTCCCGGCCGGCCCTCACGCGGTACGGGCGGGTCCACGAGGTCGACGACCACCTCTCCCGCCTGTGCGTGCTTGAGGAGGTTGGTGGCCAGCTCGGTCGCCACCAGCGCCGCGGCGGCGGTGCGCTGGTCGTCGAGCCCGGCCGCCGCCGCGGCCTCCTCCGCCGCGACCCGGACGTCGCGCACCCGGGTCGAGTCCTGCACCGGCACGTACCGGACGCGGGGCATCAGACGTCCTCACGCCGGCGCGGCGGCCGGGTCACCCACGAGGTCACCCGCACCGTGGTCCCCGACCCCGGGGCGCTCTCGACCTCGAAGTCGTGCACCAGGCGCCGGGCACCGCCCAGCCCCATCCCCAGCCCGCCGCCGGAGGTGTAGCCGTCACTGAGCGCCCGGTCGAGGTCGGGGATGCCGGGGCCCGAGTCGCTGAAGGCCAGCCGCAGCCCGTCGGCCCCGCCGGTGGTGACGTGCGACGCCTCCATCAGGCCGCCCCCGCCGTGCACCAGGGTGTTGCGGGCCAGCTCGCTGGCGGCGGTCACCAGTTTCGTCTGGTCCACCAGACCGAAGCCGAGCTGGGCGGCGGCCTGCCGCACATGCTGACGTACCCACACCAGGTCCATGTCCGACCGGATGGGCAGGCGGGCCTCGACGCCCGCGGCGGTGGGCATCACGGACTCTCCTCGCGCACGCCGCCGGAACGCGGCGACACGACGGGCTGCGCGAGGAGCTCCATCGCCGCCTCGGTGGTGAGCGCGGTCCGCAGCCCCGGCAGCGTCAGACCCAGCTCCACCAGGGTGATGGCGACCGCGGGCCGCATACCGGCCACCACGGTGCGCGCGGCCAGCAGCTCGGTCTGCGCCGCGGTCTCGGCCAGCACCCGCCCGAGGAAGGAGTCGACGATCTCCACCCCGGAGATGTCGATGACCACCCCCGTGGCCCCGCTGCGGGCGATCGTCTCGGAGAGGTCCTGCTGAAGCCGGTGTGCCGTGCTGTCGTACAGGTCCCCCTGGAGGGTGACCAGCAGAACGTCACCGAGCCTGAGGACCGGCACATGTCCCGCGACCGGGCGGGCGAACTCCTCACTCACCGCCGGCCCGCTCCGTCGGGGGCCGTGTGCACGATGTTCGTCCCCAGCTCGTGCAGGCAGTACCCGAGCGCGTCGGCGAGGCTCGCCCGCGTCTTCACCGTGCCGAGGTCCAGACCGAGGTGCACGATGGTCTGCGCGATCGCCGGGCGGATGCCGGACACCACGCACTCCGCGCCCATCAGCCGGGCCGCGGCGACCGTCTTCATCAGGTGCTGCGCCACCAGGGAGTCGACCGTCGGCACACCGGTGATGTCGAGGATCGCGAACCGGGCGTGCTGCTCGACGACCGCGTTCAGCAGGGTCTCCATCACCACCTGGCTGCGGGCGCTGTCCAGCGTCCCGATCAGCGGGACCGCCACGATGCCGTCCCACAGCTTGATCACCGGTGTCGCCACCTCGAGGAGCTGCAGCCGCTGCCGGTCGGTGAGCGCCTGCACCTCGCTCAGCGCGGTCTGCATGGCCACCAGCCGCAGCGTTCCCATGAGCACGCTCAGCGTGGTCGAGCACTCCCGCAGCTCCTCGGGCGGGGCCTGCTCCAGATCGGCGACCAGGAGGTTCTCCACCGGCGGCCGCAGCGCCGCCAGCTCGCTCGCCACCTGCGTGGGCGACAGCCCCGCGCGGGAGCGGGCCGCCCCCATCCGCGCCAGCTGCTCGCGCACCGCCGTGAAGCCCGCGGCGTCCGGGTCCTCGACCCGCTGCGCGTCGGCGACCTGGGCCAGCGCGTCGACGACCGCCTTCCCCGCCTCCACCGCCTCGTCGCGCGAGACCGTGAACACCGTACGGAACAGGGGCTCGTCCGCCCATCGCTGGGCGATCTGCTCGCGCCGGCGCCGCAGGAAGTCCCTGACCTCGTGCGTCGGTGTTCCGAGTGGTCCGCCCGCTTCGTGCTCCGGCACCTGTCTGTTCTCCTCGTCGTCGTTGCGTCGCACCGCGCCCGAACGCCGGGGCGGCGATGTGACCTCGGCCGGATGGCCACTCCGACCACGCCCGGGCGCCGTGGGCGCCGGAGCGTGGGGACCGCGCTCAGGCCTCCGGTTCGACCGGGACCCCCGGCAGCCCGTCCACGCGTTCCAGTGCCTCGTCGACGCTCTCCGAGACGGGCACGGTGATGCTCACGCCCGTCAGGTCCAGGATGCGGCGCACCGCGGAGGTGGGGGAGATGATGTGCACGCTCCCCGGCAGCTCACGGGCCTCCTGGTAGACCCGGAGGATGATGTTCATGCCGGACGAGTCCATGAAGGGGACCGCCGACAGGTCGAGCAGGAAGTGCCGGCGGCCGTGATGCAGCTGGTTCGCCAGGTGGTGCTGGAACTCGGTCGCCGTGTCGACGTCCAAGTACCCCTCCACGGTGAGCAGCGCCACGTCCTCACGCGGCAGGGTCACCTCGACGGACAACGGGTCCTGGGCAATGGGCACGAGTACCTCCAACAAGGTGATCAAGCTCTTCGTCGCGCAGCCGCGCGTACCCCCGAATCGCCCGGTCATGCCTCGGCCCGCCCGGCGGGCCGAGGCTCACTCCTCAGCCGACCCGGATGCCGACGATGCAGGTGTCGTCGTCCGTGTCCGACCTGCTGTACGTGAGCAGCCGGTCCAGCCGCTGGTCGAGCGTGTCCGGGGCGGTGGCGGCGGTGGTGAGCAGATGGGTCAGTGACTCCTCCACGCTGCGGTCCCGGCGCTCGATCAGACCGTCCGTGTACATCAGCAGGTTGTCCTCGGCGGCCAGCCGCACCTCCGACTCCTCGTACACCGCCTCCGGCACGGCACCGAGCAGCATCCCGCGCACCAGCGGCAGCGGAGCGGCCTCGGAGCCCCGCACCAGCACCGGCGGCAGATGACCCGCACGGGCCCACCGCAGCGTGTGCGAGTCCGGGTCGTACAGACCGCACACGGCGGTGGCGGTGACGCCGCCCGTCAGGTGGTGCGTCACGATGTTCAGCCACGACAGCAGCTGTCCGGGGCCCGCCCCGGTGACCGCGAGGCCGCGCAGCGCGTTGCGCAGGACGACCATGCTGGTCGCCGCCTCTATGCCGTGGCCGGCGACGTCGCCCACGCACAGCAGCACCAGCCCGGACGGCAGCACCACGGCGTCGTACCAGTCGCCGCCCACCAGCTGCTCGGCCTCCGCGGGCCGGTAGCGGACGGCCACGTCCAGGTCGGGCACCTGCAGCGGCGCCTGGGTGGGCGGCATGATGGCGCGCTGCAACTGCAGCGCCAGCCGGTCGCGCTCGCTGGCGTGCTGCTCGGTGTGCGCGAGCTGGTCGCGGGTGGCCGCCAGCGCCACCTCGGTCCAGTGCTGGGAGGAGATGTCCTGGTAGGCGCCGCGGGTGGTGAGCAGCCGGCCGTCGGTGTCCAGGACCGGCTCGGCGACGACCCGGATGTGCCGGGTCACCCCGTCGGGGCGTTGCAGCCGGAAGGCGGCCGACGCCGGGCGCCGGTGGTGCAGCAGCGTGCGCAGGAAGCGGCCGATGGTGACGGCGTCGTCCGGGTGGGCGTGGGCCGGCAGCTCCTCCAGCGGTACCGGCAGGCTGGACTGCGGACGCCCGTACAGGTCGAAGAGCTGCCCGTTCCAGGTGATCTCCCCGGTCAGCAGGTTCTCCTCGAACCCGCCGATCCGGCCGAGCCGCTGGGCGTGCTGGAGCAGGCTCGCCAGGCGGGCCGTCTCGTCCTCGATCCGCCAGATGAACAGGATGCCGGAGCCGTGCCGGCTGACACTGATGTCGGCGACCGAGGCGAGCGGCACCTGGTCGACGAGGGCGGTCAGGTTCATGCGCCGGGCGCGGAACGGCTCCCCCGTGGCGTACACCCGTTCGATTCGCTGGAAGAGCTCGCTGTTCCCGGCGGCCATCGGGTACGCCTCCAGGAGCAGCGCGCCGCTGACCATGGCGCGCGGCCGGCCCGCCGGGTCCAGGAAACGGCTGTTGACGTGCTGGATGCGGAAGTCCAGCAGGTTGCCCTGGTCGTCCAGGTGCGGCACCAGGACGAGGGCCGGGTCGTACAGCCCGTCGGCCAGGTCCATCAGCTCCGCGGCGTCCGGCAGCGCCCGGGGCTGCCGGTCCGGGCCGCCCGGCGCCGTGTACGTCTCCAGGGTGTGCGCGCACAGCTCCGCCAGGGCCTCCACCTGGCGCACGATCTGCGGCGGCTGTTCGGGCAGCGGAGCCGGCCAGACGATCTCCAGCACGCCGTACACACGGCCCCCCGTACCGGCGGGTACGGCCGCCCTGCCGCCGTCCGGGTGATGGTGCCGGCCGACACTGGGCAGGCCCCGCTCGGCCAGCGACGTGATCCACAGGCCGTCGCGCTCCGCGAGGCCGCACCGGGCGACCGTCGCCACGTCCGGCGGTACGTAGTACCAGCGCGCGGCCTCCGCGGGGGAGAAGCCGGCGCTGCCCGCCAGGGTGAGCGATCCGTCGGCGCCGACCGCCCAGATCGCCACGGCCACCGCGCCCAGCGGACGCAGCGCCTGCGCCAGCAGGGACTCGGCCACGGCCTGGGTGTCGTCCGCCGCCAGCGCCCCGCTCTCGGCCGCGCGCAGCCGTACGACGGCGGGGTCCTGCCTCGCCTCCTCGGCGGCCCGGGTGGCGGCCAGGAAGGCGTCCGTCACCTCGGACATCCGGTCCCGGGCGGCCTGGTTGATGACCTCGACCGCGAACTCCAGCTGGGTCGTCCCGGCCTGCTCGGTCAGCTCGGCGAGCTGGCGGGCGGCCTGCGAGGGACCGCACCCCAGCCGTTCGACGAGGATGCCCTTGGCGAGTTCGATCAGCGCCCTGCCCTCGGCCTCGGCCTGTGCGGCCCGCACCTCCCGGCTGAGCCGGTCCACGGTGGCCGCCAGCCTGCCCACGGGCGAGTCCGCGGACACCCCGGCCGGTCCGGCCGACGGCCGTTCGAGGCGGAACCCGTCGAGCCGCTCGCCCTGCTCCCCGGGGCTCATGCGGGCAGCCAGCGGCGGACGCAGGCGATCAGGTCCTGGGTGTCGACCGGTTTGGTGACGTAGTCGCTGGCCCCCGAGGCGAGGCTCTTCTCCCGGTCCCCGGGCATCGCCTTCGCGGTGACGGCGATGATGGGCAGCTCGGCGTACCGCGGCATGGTGCGGATCTCGGCCGTGGCGGCGTAGCCGTCCAGCTCGGGCATCATCACGTCCATCAGCACGAGCGCCACGTCGGGGTTGTCCACCAGTCTCTCGATGCCCTTGCGGCCGTTCTCCGCGTGCAGCACCCGGAAGCCGTGCAGCTCCAGGATCCCGCTGAGCGCGAAGAGATTGCGCGCGTCGTCGTCGACGACGAGGATGGTGCGGCCGGAGAACGAGTCGTCCACCACGGTCTGCGGCGCAGGCCGCTGCGGCTCGTCGGGCCGCACCAGCGACAGCACGTCGCCGGGCTCCTCCGCGGAGAGGTGCAGGGCGATGCGTTCGCGCAGCTCGTCGAGGCTGGACAGGAACTCCAGCGCGGTGCCATCGGCACGGGACCGCAGGTCCTCCTCCACCGCCGCGTCCACCCGGTGGCCGCTGTGCACCAGCACCGGCACGCTCGCCAGGGCGGAGTCGCCCCGCAGCGCCTCCAGGAAGCGGGTGACCTCCTCCTGGGCCGTGCCGAGCTCCAGCACCACGCAGTGGCACGGATCGGCGGCCAGCGCACCGGCCGCCTCCTGGGCGCCGACGGCGGTGAGTATGTCGACCGAGGGACGGGAGGCGCCGTCGCCGTGCGCGACATCCTGGACCACGCTCTCCGCGACCAGGGTCAGCAGGCCCCGGGGCCGCTCCTCCACCACGAGCAGCCGCCGCGGACGCCGGCCGGACGCCGGCCCCGCCTCGAGCGCCGCCGGCTGCCGGGCCGGCACCTCCGGCAGGACCTCGCCCCGCTCCCCGTCCGGGACGACGACGGGCCGCAGCAGCTCCTCGAAGTCCGGCCGGGCCACGGGCAGGAACAGGGTGAACGTGCTGCCCTGGCCCGCGACGCTGTCCACCGTCACCGCGCCGCCCAGCAGATGTGCGATCTCCCGGGTGATGGACAGACCGAGCCCGGTGCCGCCGTACTTGCGGCTCGTCGTGCCGTCCGCCTGCTGGAAGGCGCCGAAGATCGCCTCCAGGTGCTGCTCGGGAATGCCCACACCGGTGTCCTGCACCCGGAAGGCCACCACGGACCCGCCCCGCAGCACACCGCTGGGCACCTCGTCGTCCGGCGCGGGCTCGATCCGCAGCTCCACACCGCCCCGCTCGGTGAACTTGACCGCGTTGGACAGCAGGTTGCGCAGCACCTGCCGCAGCCGCGAGTCGTCGGTGAGCAGGTCGGCCGGCGCGCCGGGCGCCGTCGTCACGGTGAAGTCCAGGCTCTTCTGCATCGTCATCGGCCGGAAGGTGGCCTCGACGTACTCGATGAGCCGGCGCAGCTCCACCCGCTCGGGGCTGACGTCCATCTTCCCGGCCTCGACCTTGGACAGATCGAGGATGTCGTTGATCAGCTGCAGCAGGTCCGAGCCGGCCGAGTGGATGATCTGCGCGTACTCGACCTGCTTGGGGCTGAGGTTGCGCGAGGGGTTCTGGGCGAGCAACTGGGCCAGGATCAGCAGGCTGTTGAGCGGGGTGCGCAGCTCGTGGCTCATGTTCGCCAGGAACTCGGACTTGTACTTCGAGGCCAGCGACAGCTGCTGGGCCCGTGCCTCCAGCTCCTGCCGGGCCTGCTCGATCTGGAGGTTCTTCGCCTCGATGTCCCGGTTCTGCGCGGCCAGCAGCGCGGCCTTGTCCTCCAGTTCGGCGTTGGAGTGCTGGAGTTCCTCCTGCTGGGTCTGCAACTCCGCCGAGCGTTCCTGCAGTTCGGCGGTGAGCCGCTGCGACTCGACGAGCAGCTCGTCGGTGCGGGCGTTGGCCACGATGGTATTGACGTTGACGCCGATGGTCTCCATCAGCTGGGCCAGGAAGTCCTGGTGGATCTGGGTGAACGGGGTCACCGACGCCAGCTCGATCACGCCGAGGACCTGGCCCTCGACCACGATGGGCAGCAGCACCAGCGTGGTCGGCACCACCTGCCCCAGTCCGGAGGAGATGGTGACGTAGTCCGGCGGCAGCTCGTCCACCGTGATGGTGCGGCGGCTGCGCGCGGCCTGGCCGACCAGGGTCCGGCCGAAGGCGATCCGGGTGGGCCGGCCGTCGTCGTCGGGGTAGCCGTAGGAGCCGACGAGCCGCAGCCCGTGGCCGCCGTCGCCGTCCTCCGCGAGGTAGAAGGCGCCGTACTGGGCCGACACCAGCGGCACCAGCTCGTCCATGATCAGCTCGGCGACCACGGGCAGGTCGCGGTGGCCCTGCATCAGGCCGGAGACCCGGGCGAGGTTGGTCTTGAGCCAGTCCTGCTCCTGGTTGGCCCGAGTGGTCTCGCGCAGGGACTCCACCATCGAGTTGATGTTGTCCTTGAGCTCGGCGACCTCACCGGAGGCCTCCACGTTGACGGAGCGGGTCAGGTCGCCCTCGGCGACCGCGCTCGTGACCTCGGCGATCGCCCGGACCTGCCGGGTGAGGTTGCCCGCCAGTTCGTTGACGTTCTCCGTGAGCCGCTTCCAGGTGCCGGAGACGCCCTCGACCTCCGCCTGTCCGCCGAGGCGGCCCTCGGTGCCGACCTCGCGGGCGACGCGGGTGACCTCCTGGGCGAAGGCGGAGAGCTGGTCGACCATCGTGTTGATGGTCGTCTTCAGCTCGAGGATCTCGCCGCGCGCGTCGACGTCGATCTTCTTCGACAGGTCACCGCGGGCCACGGCGGTCGTCACCAGCGCGATGTTGCGGACCTGACCGGTGAGGTTGTTGGCCATGGAGTTGACGTTGTCGGTGAGGTCCTTCCAGGTACCCGCGACATGGGGCACGTGCGCCTGGCCGCCGAGGCGGCCCTCGGTGCCTACCTCGCGGGCGACGCGGGTGACCTCGTCGGCGAAGGCCGACAGCGTGTCGACCATGGTGTTGATGACGTCGGCCAGCGCCCCGACCTCCCCGGCCGCCTCGACCCTGATCCGCTGCGACAGGTCGCCCCGGCCCACCGCGGAGGCGACCTGGGCGATGGAGCGGACCTGACCGGTCAGGTTGGACGCCATCACGTTGACGTTGTCGGTGAGGTCCTTCCAGGTGCCGGAGACGCCGCGCACCTGCGCCTGGCCGCCGAGGCGGCCCTCGGTGCCGACCTCGCGGGCGACGCGGGTGACCTCGTCGGCGAAGGCGGAGAGCTGGTCGACCATCGTGTTGATCGTGTTCTTGAGTTCGAGGATCTCGCCGCGGGCGTCCACGGTGATCTTCTGCGACAGGTCGCCCTTGGCGACCGCCGTCGCCACCAGCGCGATGTTGCGGACCTGACCGGTGAGGTTGCCGGCCATGAAGTTCACCGAGTGGGTGAGATCGCGCCAGGTGCCCTTCACGCCCTGCACGTCGGCCTGGCCGCCGAGGCGACCCTCGGTGCCTACCTCGCGGGCGACGCGGGTGACCTCGTCGGCGAAGGCGGAGAGCTGGTCGACCATCGTGTTGATGGTGTTCTTGAGTTCGAGGATCTCGCCGCGGGCGTCCACGGTGATCTTCTGCGACAGGTCGCCCTTGGCGACCGCCGTCGTCACCTGGGCGATGGAGCGGACCTGCGCGGTGAGGTTGCCCGCCATCGCGTTCACCGAGTCCGTCAGGTCGGACCACGTGCCCGAGACCCCCGGCACCTGCGCCTGGCCGCCCAGCGCCCCCTCGGTGCCGACCTCGCGGGCCACCCGTGTCACCTCGGAGGTGAACACCGACAGCTGGTCCACCATCCCGTTGAAGACCTTGGCGATGTCCCCCATGAGGCCGTCCGCGTCGTCCGGCAGCCGGGTGCCGAAGTCCCCGTCCCGTACGGCCGTCAGCCCCGCCAGGAGCCGCCTCAGCTCCTGGTCCCCCGGTGCCGCCTCGGTCCCCTCGGTGCTCTTGCTGGTCATGCGCACCCTCGTTCCGGCCAGAGTCAGTGCGCGTTTCCGCAGTTCACGGATGTGCGCGATGAGAAAATACGCCGAAGGCTAACCCAGGTGGCGGGTGCGGAACAAAGCGCGGCGCCTCGGGGGAAAACGATTCGAGAAAACTCGGAATCGCTTGCATACCTTGGTCATTGAGGGGTACTCGGCTTGATTTGACCGGACGCGGAGCGTCGGAGCGCCGGCGCGCGCGGTTTTGGTCCACGCCTTTCGAATGCGCACGCGCCTGACGGGTATTTGCTGCTGTGGAGCTGGGCGACGCCCAGGGGATCCGTCGTCATCGGGGAGGCAAGGAGCAGTGTCCATCGACAGCATCTGGTCGTACGCGCCGGACCTGGACCAGGTCCAGGGGCAGGACCTCACGGACTACACCGTCGTCGCGAGCGACGGCACCATCGGCCACGTGGACCGGCAGGCCGACCACCACGGCATGCGGCACCTCGTCGTCGACACCGGGGTGTGGGTGTTCGGCCGCAGCCTCCTGGTGCCGGTCGGCGTCGTCACGGCCGTCCACGCCGGGGAACGCCAGGTGACGTTGGCCTGCACCAGGGCCGAGGTGAAGGAAGCGCCCCGGTTCCGGACCGACAGCGAGACCATGGACCCCGCCTACCTCACCGAGGTCGGCGATTACTACCATCGGCTGCCGCCGCGCGAGAGTCCCGCCGAGTGAGCACCGCACGGCAGACGCGCCCGGCCGACGGCACGGGGGTGCGCAGTGCCGCCGGCGCGCGGGCGCACGCCGAGGCGACGGTGCGGGCGCGCTGGGACTCCGAGGGCCGCACCCCGCACCACCAGGACATGATCGACCTCTCGCTCGTCGTGTCGGAGCTGGTCACCAACGCCATCCGGCACGGCGCCGGACTGGCCGGCTTCGACGTGCGGACGACCGGGGAGGGTGTGCGGATCGCCGTCCACGACCACAGTGACGTCATCCCCGAGGCCGCCGGCGGGACCGGCGCCCTGCCGGCCGTGCACCGCGGCAGCGGTTACGGATGGCCCCTGGTGATCCGGCTGGCGCGGGACATCGACATCCGCAGGCGCCCCGGGGGCGGCAAGACCGTCAGCGTGCTCGTCCCCCTGCGCGACGCGCCGGCCTAGGCTCACCAGGGCAGGAAGACGTGGATGTCCTTGCCGTGGTCGTCGCCGACGACGCTGACCTGGTCGCACAGCGTGTGGATCAGGTGCCAGCCGATCCCGCCGCCGCCGCGGTTGGGGTGGAAGGGCCGCGGGGCCGGCTCGGTGGTGCTGGTGTCGTGCATCACCACGTGCACTCCGTCGAACGTTCTGCGCAGACGCAGCTGGAACGGGCCCGGCGCGTACTGCACCGCGTTGGCGGCCAGCTCCGTGACCACCAGGAGTATGTCGTCCCAGTGCTCCGGGGCCGACGGCGCCACCACACGGGCCAGGTCGAAGAGGAACTCCTCCGCGACCAGGCGTGCGTCCGTCACATCGTGCAGCTCCCCCGGGAAGCTGGCGATGCGGCTCGTGATGTCCTCGGCAGCCAGTGTCCTGTCCCTACGCGGCTCGCGTGCCATCTCGCCTTCCAGGCCCCGTCGTCGCGGGGCAGTCGTCCTCGCGTCTGCGCCCCCTGGAACTGTGGGTTCCCGTGCGGGCGGAGCCTACGCGCCCGCATGCCCGTGCCCGCCCGGTGACAAACCCGTCACCGACCGGCAGCGGCTCCCGGAGCCTGCCCACGACGTCCGTCCCGCCCGCCGCGCGACGCCCGGCACGCGCTCCCCGGAGGGGGACCCCCATGAACGGGCTCCGTCGAGGACGCTCCGACGCCCTGCGACCGCACGCTCGGACCGAGCTCGCGCGGGGCCGCCCCTCGGACGGACGACGGGGAGGGCCGGACAGGACCCGGCCCTCCCCGGACGCTCAGCGGAAGACGTTGTCCGAGTCGTCCCAGCCGGACGGGTCGTCCACGGCCGGTGTCCGTCCCGGACGGGTCCGGGAGTGGTACATCGCGTCGATCTCCAGCGCGTAGTGCCGCACGATCTCGTCCCGGCGCAGTTTCATCGACGGCGTCAGCAGCCCGTTGGCCACGTCGAACGGTTCGGGCAGCACCCGGAACACCCGGATCGACTCCGAGCGCGACACACTGCTGTTGGCCGCGGCGACCGCCCGCGCGATCTCCTCCCGCAGCGCGTTCTCCTCCCGCGCCTCCCGGGCCGGCGCGTCGCCCGGCAGGGACAGCGCCGCCCGCCAGTCGTTGAGGAACTCCGGGTCCAGCGTGATCAGGGCACCCACGCACGGCCGGTTGTCGCCCACGACCACGGCCTGGTGGACCAGCGGGTGCATCCGCAGCCGCTGCTCCAGGGCCGACGGCGCCACGCTCTTGCCGCTGCTCGTGATGATGATGTCCTTCTTGCGGCCGGTGATCGTGAGGTAGCCCTCGGCGTCCAGCCGGCCCAGATCGCCCGTGGCCAGCCAGCCGTCGCGCAGCACGGCCCGGGTGGCGGCCTCGTCGCCCACGTACCCCTGGAACACCGACGGCCCGCGCACCAGGATCTCCCCGTCGTCGGCCACCCGTATCCCGGTGCCCGGCAGTGCCTGCCCGACGGTGCCGGACTTCTCCCGCCCGAACGGCTGCATCGTCACCCCGCCGCTGGTCTCGGTGAGCCCGTAGCCGTCGTGGACGTAGATGCCGATCCCCTCGTAGAAGAGGGACAGGTCGCGGTGGAGCGTCGACCCCCCGGAGGTGGCCCGCAGCACCCGGCCGCCCAGCGTGGCCCGCAGCCTGCGGTAGACCGTGCGCTCGTACAGGGCGTGCTGCAGCCGCAGGTCGAGGCCCGGCCCGGAGCCGAGACCCAGCCGCTGCCGCTCCAGCGCGGCGGCGAAGTCCTGTGCCGTGCCGGCCGCCCGCTCGAACAGGGCACCGCGGCCCGACAGCTGTGCCGAGCGCAGGAAGTTCTTGTAGATCTTCTCCAGCAGCGACGGGACGGCGTACAGATAGGTGGGCCGGAAGGTGCGCAGGGCCGAGGCCAGGGACTCCCCGCCGATGTCGGGTTCGTGCCCCATCAGCAGCCCGCCGCGCACGCACAGCACCTGGATCATCAGACCGTAGACGTGGGAGAAGGGCAGGAAGGCGAGGACGGCGGCCTGCTCACCGGGGGGCGCCGTGACGTGGCCCCAGCCCGCCAGCAGGGTGTCGCTCATGAAGGCCAGGCCGCGGTGGCTCAGCGCGCAGCCCATGGCGTGGCCGGAGGTGCCGGAGGTGTAGGCGACGACGGCCGTGGAGTCCGGCAGGACGATGCGGCGCATCGAGTCCACCGTGGCCGCCGGGATGAACTCGCCGCGCGCCACCAGCTGGTCCAGCGCGCCCGCGTCCAGCTGCCACACGTGCCGCAGCGCCGGCAGCGCGGCGCACACGGACCCGACGGTCATCACGCCCTGCTCGTCCTCCACCAGCACGGCCACACAGCCGGAGTCCCGCAGGATCCACTCGACCTGCTCGCGCGAGGAGGTCGGATAGATGGGGACGACCTCGGCGCCCACCGCCCACAGGGCATGGCCCAGGAGGGTCCACTCGTAGCGGGTGCGCGCCATGATCGCCACCCGCGTGCCGGGCGAGATCCCGGACACCACCAGGCCCTTGGCCACGGCGACGACCTCGTCGCGGAACTCGATGGCGGTGATCCGCTCCCAGGTGGCGGAGGCCGGACCGGCGCGGCGGGCGAGCACCGGCAGGGCGGGGCTCTCGGCCGCCGTCTCGAAGAGGCTGTCGGCGAGGCCGCCGGCCAGGGGCGAGGCGGATGGGGGAGCGAGAGCGAGGTCGCGCATGCACTGCTCCTGACGTGTACGGGCTGTGACTCGGCCGATGAGCACCGTCATCGGCGGTGCCTGAATGTAGCCGAGCCGGAGCGCCCACGCGCCGGGATCGCGACAAGTGTGTCCGCACTGATGATCTCGCCGCTTTCGGGGGACCCGGAGGGCATGAGTTACGTCAATCCAGATCCCGATCCGGAACGCAGCACCGGCCTCGAACCGGGCGGCGGCGTACCCCCGGGCGAGACCCCGCCCGCGGAGAGCAGCATGCCCGAGGCGGGCCCCCGGGAGACGCACAACCCGACCAAGGGCTGGGCCAAGGGCCCGATGACCGCGATCCTCGTCCTCGTGGCGCTGATCGCGGCGTTCTTCCTGGTCTACGCCATCATCCTCATCCTCTGACGCCCCCTGACCGCGAGGAGACGCCCCCTACCCGCGAGGAGCGGACCCCGTACGCCCCGCCCCCTGGGTGTGCCGTACGCACTCCGTGACGACGTCCCTCAGACTCCCCGTGCGTTCCAGCAGGGCGCGCTGCACCTGCGCCCCGTTGCCGTCGCGCAGCAGCCGTGCGCAGCCCTCGCGGGCGCGCTCCAGGTCGCCGGTGGCCTCCAGGGCCTCGGCGGCGTGGTCGAGGAGGTCGCGTACGACCGTCTCCGCCGGCATGCGCCGCATGGTCTCCGGGTGGAGCAGCTCGCCCGTCAGCCCCGACCGGGCCGCCTGCCAGGCGGCCAGCCGGAGCAGGCTGACACCGGGGTCCACCGGCTCCCGGCCGGCCCGCCACTCGCGTGCCGCGGTCTCCACCAGTGCGCGCGCGAGGGTGGCGATCAGCGCCGCCGTCTCCGCGTGCAGACAGACGTCGGAGACGCGGATCTCCACCGTCGGGTACTGCTGGGACAGCCGGGCGTCGAAGTAGACCATCTTCTCGTCGAGGATGACACCGGTGGCCACCATGTCGGCGACCCGCCGGTGGTAGCGCTCGGCCGAGCCGAACGTCTCGGTGGGACCGGCGGACGGCCAGCGCTGCCAGACCCGGCTGCGGTAGCTGCTGTACCCCGTCTCCTTGCCCTGCCAGAACGGCGAGTTCGCGCTCAGCGCCGCCAGCACCGTCAGCCAGGGCCGCAGCCGGTCCACGACCCCGACGCCCTCCTCGTCGGACTCGACGGACACATGGACGTGGCAGCCCATGACGAGCTGTTCCCGGGTGGCGATGCCGTACTGCTCCTCCATCCACCGGTACCGCCGGTTGACGCCGATGGCCGGGCTGACCGGCAGCGGCGAGGTGGCGAGGGCGGCCACGGCACAGCCGATCTTCCCGGCGTGCCCGGCGGCCTCCTCGCGGCAGCGGACGATCTCCGCGTGCAGGCTCTCCATCGAGGACTGCGGATGCGTGGCGAACTCCAGCATCTGCTCGTGCAGTTCCTTCTCGAAGACGTCCTGCTCCGCGCCGTCCCGGGCGGCACGGGCGAGTACCGCCGCGGACATCGCCCGCGGTTCGCCGCTCTCCGGATCGACCAGGAGGAGCTCCTCCTCCACTCCGACGGTGCGCACCTGGTGCCGCCCTTCTGTGTCCTGTCGTGACGACGCCGAGAAGACCTCGGCCGTACGACCCCGAATGCCCCGGTGAGGGCCTCGGACACCTGGCGGCGCCGCCGGCCCCTCACAGGGCGACCGGTGTCAGCCACATCGTCGCGAGCGGCGGCAGCGTGAGCCGGACGGTGCCGTCCTCGGGCTTGACCGGGTCCGGGTGCGTGATGTCCCCGCCGCCGTAGTGCGCGGCGTCGGTGTTGAGGACCTCCTGCCAGGCGATCACGTCGTCACCGACACCGAGGGCGTAGTCGTGCCGGACCACGGGGGAGAAGTTCGACACCGCGAGCAGCGGCCGGCCCTCGGTGTCGTACCGCAGGAACGCGAAGACGTTGTCGTCGGCCGCGTCGACCGACACCCACCGGAAGCCGGACGGGTCGGTGTCGCGCTGCCACAGCGCCGGGGTCGCCCGGTAGTGGGTGTTGAGGTCGCGCACCAGGTCCCGCACCCCTCGGTGGTCGCCCGCGGAGTGGTACCCGTCGTCGAGCAGCCACCACTCCGGGCCGGCCTTCTCGGACCACTCGGCACCCTGCGCGAACTCCTGCCCCATGAACAGCAGTTGCTTGCCGGGGTGGGCCCACATGAAACCGAGGTAGGCCCGCAGGTTCGCCCGCCGCTGCCACCAGTCGCCCGGCATCTTCGACACCAGCGCCTGTTTGCCGTGCACCACCTCGTCGTGCGAGATGGGCAGCACGTAGTTCTCGCTGTAGGCGTACACCATCGCGAACGTCATCTCGTGGTGGTGGTACTTGCGGTGCACCGGCTCGTGGGAGACGTACTCCAGCGAGTCGTGCATCCAGCCCATGTTCCACTTCAGGCCGAACCCGAGACCGCCGGTGTCGGTGGGCCGGGTCACCCCGCCCCACGCCGTGGACTCCTCCGCGATGGTCACCACCCCGGGGCAGCGCCGGTACACGGTCGCGTTCATCTCCTGGAGGAACGCCATCGCCGCCAGGTCCTCCCGGCCGCCGTACGCGTTCGGCTCCCAGCCTCCGTCCTCGCGCGAGTAGTCCAGGTAGAGCATGGAGGCCACCGCGTCCACCCGCAGTCCGTCGATGTGGAACTCCTGGCACCAGTACACGGCGTTCGCGACCAGGAAGTTGCGCACCTCGGTGCGGGCGAAGTCGAAGGTGTACGTCCCCCAGTCGGGGTGCTCCGCGCGCCGGGAGTCCCCGGGCTCGTACAGCGGGTCCCCGTCGAACCGGGCCAGTGCCCAGTCGTCCTTGGGGAAGTGCGCCGGCACCCAGTCCATGATCACGCCGATGCCGGCCCGGTGCAGCGCGTCGATCAGGTACTTGAAGTCGTCCGGGGTGCCCAGCCGGGCGGTCGGCGCGTAGAAGCCGGTGACCTGGTAGCCCCAGGACGGCCCGAAGGGGTGCTCGGCGACCGGCATCAGCTCCACGTGGGTGAAGCCGAGGTCCTTGACGTACGCCGGGAGCTCTTCGGCGAGTTCGCGGTACGTCAGTCCCGGCCGCCAGGACGGCAGGTGCACCTCGTACACCGAGAACGGCGCCTCGTGCACGGGCGTCGCCGCCCGCCGCGCGAACCAGTCGGCGTCGCCCCACTCGTAGTGCGAGGCCGTCACGACGGACGCCGTGTTCGGCGGCGCCTCCGTGCGCCGCGCCATCGGGTCGGCCTTGAGGAACCGGTGGCCGTAGCGGGAGTGGATCTCGAACTTGTAGCAGGTGCCCTCACCGATGCCGGGCAGGAACAGCTCCCACACCCCGGACGAGCCGAGCGAGCGCATCGGGAACGCCGTGCCGTCCCAGTGGGTGAAGTCGGCGGCGACCCTCACCCCCTGCGCGTTCGGCGCCCACACCGTGAAGCGGGTGCCGGTGACGCCCTGGTGGGTCGTCGGGTGCGCGCCGAGCGCCGTCCACAGCTCCTCGTGCCGGCCCTCGCCGATCAGGTGCAGGTCGAACTCGCCGAGCGCGGGCAGGAACCGGTACGGATCGTGTGTCTCGACGGCCGCGTCGTCGCCGTAGGCCACCGTCAGCGTGTACGCGGGGACCGCGTCCAGCGGCAGTACGCCGGAGAAGAGGCCGTCGCCCTCCGACACGAGCGGGGTGCGTTCGCCGTCGACGACCACACCCACCTCACGCGCGAAGGGCCGCAGCGCCCGGAAGGCGATCCCGCCGGGTACCGGATGGGCGCCGAGCAGCGCGTGCGGATCATGGTGGGCGCCCGCCAGCAGGCGCCCCCGGTCGGTCGGGTCGAGGGCGGGTGCGGCGCCGGGGGGCGCGGCGGCGGACGGGACGGGCCCGGCCGACTCGGGAAGCGGGGTGTCACGCAGGGCCACGGCTTCAGTCTCCTCTCACGGCGAGGCGCTCGATCGCCGCCATGGGTACGGGCAGCCAGTCGGGTCGGTGCCGGGCCTCGTACAGCACCTCGTACACGGCCCGGTCCGTCTCGTAGGCGCGGAGCAGGCCGTGCTTCTTGCGCGGGTCCCAGCCGGCGCGGGCGGCGTAGCCCGCGCAGTAGGCCTCACGGCAGCGGCGCGCCCACTCCGGGCGCCAGGGGCGGCGCTGGCGGGCGGCGTAGTCGAAGGAGCGCAGCATCCCGGCGATGTCCCGCACGGGGGAGTGGGCGCTGCGCCGTTCGGAGAGCGGCCGGGACGGCTCGCCCTCGAAGTCGATGACGAACCACTCGCGCCCCGCCCGCAGTACCTGTCCCAGGTGCAGGTCGCCGTGGACGCGCTGGGCGGGCGGCCCGGCGTCGCAGGTGGTCAGGGCGGCGAAGGCGGCCCGCAGTCCCGGCACGAACGGCTGGAGCGCGGGGACGGCGTGCGCCGCGGCGGTCAGCCGCTCGGTCATCGCCGCCGCCGTCCGCCCGTTCTCGCCGGGCGCGCCGACGGGGAACGCCGTGGACAGCGCCAGGTGGACGTCCGCCGTGGCCCGGCCCAGCGCGTGCGACTGCGCGGTGAAGTCGTCACCGGCGGCGAGCGCGTCGAGGGCCAGCGTCCAGCCGTCGGAGGCGTTGCGCAGATACGGCTGGAGCACACCGAGCGTCGCGTTGAACGGGTACGTGGTGCGCAGCCAGGCCACCGGGGCGGGCACCCGGTGGCAGCCCTGCCGGGCCAGCGCCCCGGGCACCTCCAGGTCCGGATTGACACCGGGCTGGACGCGCCGGAACACCTTCAGGATGTACTCGTCGCCGTACACCAGGGAGGAGTTGGACTGCTCGGCGGTCATCAGGCGCGGCACCAGTCCGGCGGGCACCTGCTGGGACCCGTCGCACTCGAACCGCAGCGGGCCCGCCGCGCCGGGGTGGCGCAGCCGTTCCAGGAGCAGCTGGGCGGCGCGCGGGTCGTGCAGGGCGTCGTAGACCGTCAGTCCGGCCAGCCGGCCGTCCGGCACCCTGCCGATGAGTGCCTTGCCGAGCCGCGGCGAGGGGTGCTCCCGTACGCCGAGGAGGAGCTGGTAGCAGTCACCGGCCGGGGGTGTGCCGCCGGGAGCGGGCACGCCTCCGTGACCGGCGTGCACCAGCATGTGCAGACAGCCCGGGAACAGCTCCGTCATCGAGAGCACACCGAGGTCGGTGACGGGCCGGTCCTTGCCGGCGAACCAGCGCTGCAGCGGCAGCCACTCGCGCAGCAGCCCGGTGAGCGACTCCATGGGCTCGGCGGGCGCGCTTCGCGGCCGCAGGAACGCGGTCTTCGTCATGGTGACGCCTCCTCTCCCCGGCACACGCTCACAGTCGTCGGCCGATGCGGGACGCGACTCGGGTGAGCCGGAACCAGTAGAAGCCGTGGCCCCCGAGGGTCAGCAGGTACGGCAGTTCGCCGACGGCCGGGAAGCGCACCCCGCCGAACAGCTCGACCGGGTGCCGTCCGTCGAACTCGCGCAGGTCCAGCTCGGTGGGCTGGGAGAAGCGGGAGAAGTTGTTGACGCAGAGCACCAGGTCGTCCTCGTACTCGCGCAGGAAGGCGAGGACGGCCGGGTTGGAGGACGGCAGCTCGGTGTAGGAGCCGAGGCCGAACGCCGGGTTCTGCTTGCGGATCTCGATCATCCGGCGGGTCCAGTGCAGCAGCGACGACGGGGAGGCCATGGAGGCCTCGACGTTGGTGACCTGGTAGCCGTAGACCGGGTCCATGATGGTCGGCAGGAACAGCCGGCCCGGGTCGCTGGAGGAGAATCCGGCGTTGCGGTCCGGCGTCCACTGCATGGGGGTCCGTACGGCGTCGCGGTCGCCGAGCCAGATGTTGTCGCCCATGCCGATCTCGTCGCCGTAGTAGAGGATCGGCGAGCCCGGCAGGGAGAGGAGCAGGGCGGTGAAGAGTTCGATCTGGTTGCGGTCGTTGTCCAGCAGTGGCGCGAGCCGGCGGCGGATGCCGATGTTGGCGCGCATGCGGGGGTCCTTGGCGTACTCCGCCCACATGTAGTCGCGTTCCTCGTCGGTGACCATCTCCAGGGTCAGCTCGTCGTGGTTGCGCAGGAAGATGCCCCACTGGCAGCCCGACGGGATGGCCGGGGTCTTGGCGAGGATCTCGGAGACGGGGTAGCGGGACTCACGGCGCACGGCCATGAAGATGCGCGGCATGACCGGGAAGTGGAAGGCCATGTGGCACTCGTCGCCCCCGGCGGCGTAGTCGCCGAAGTAGTCGACGACGTCCTCCGGCCACTGGTTCGCCTCCGCCAGCAGCACCGTGTCCGGGTACTGGGCGTCGATCTCCTTGCGGACCCGCTTCAGGAAGGCGTGCGAGGCGGGCAGGTTCTCGCAGTTGGTGCCCTCGGCCGCGTAGAGGTACGGCACCGCGTCCAGCCGGTAACCGTCGATGCCCAGGTCCAGCCAGAAGCGCAGGGCCGCCAGGATCTCCTCCTGCACGCGCGGGTTCTCGTAGTTGAGGTCCGGCTGGTGGGAGAAGAAGCGGTGGAAGTAGTACTGCCCCCGCACCGGGTCGTACGTCCAGTTGGAGGCCTCGGTGTCGACGAAGATGATCCGCGCGTCCGGATAGCCCTTGTCGTCGTCGGCCCACATGTAGAAGTCGCCGTAGGGGCCGTCGGGGTCCTTGCGGGACTCCTGGAACCACGGGTGTTCGTCGCTGGTGTGGTTCATGACGAAGTCGATGATCACGCGCATCCCGCGCTGGTGCGCCGCGTCCGCGAACTCCACGAAGTCGGCGAGGTCGCCGAAGTCGGGGAGGACGGCGGTGTAGTCGGCCACGTCGTAACCGCCGTCACGCAGCGGGGACTTGAAGAAGGGCGGCAACCAGAGGCAGTCGACGCCCAGCCACTGCAGGTAGTCCAGTTTGGCGGTCAGACCCTTCAGGTCGCCGATGCCGTCACCGTCGCTGTCCTGGAAGGAGCGGACGAGCACCTCGTAGAAGACGGCACGCTTGAACCACTCCGGATCCCGGTCCCTGACCGGTGTGTCCTCGAAGGTGTCCGGCACCGGCTCGTTCACGGTCATGACGTTCCTGGCCCTCCGTTTCGCTGTGCGGCGGGCGGTCTCGGTACGTGCAGGACATGCGCGGGAGCCCGCCCCGGCTCCAGCCGCACGTAGTTGGCGCTGCCCCAGTGGTAGGTCTCGCCGGTGAGCTCGTCGCGCACCGGTACCGACTCGTGCCGGTCCAGGCCGAGTTGCGGCATGTCCAACGAGACCGTGGCCTCCTGGGGGTGATGCGGGTCGAGGTTGGCGACCACGAGCACGACATCGGAGCCGCTGCGCTTGCTGTACGCGATGACGGAGTCGTTGTCCGTCCGGTGGAAGCGGAGGTTCCTGAGCCGGTGGAGCGCGGGGTGTGCGCGCCGGATGGTGTTGAGCCGGGTGATGAGGGGGGTGATGGTGCGGCCCTCGCGTTCGGCGGTCTCCCAGTCCCGGTGTCTGAGCTGGTACTTCTCGGAGTGGAGGTATTCCTCGCTGCCGTCGCGCAGGGGGGTGTTCTCGCAGAGTTCGTAGCCGCTGTAGATGCCCCAGGTGGGGGAGAGGGTGGCGGCCAGGACGGCGCGGACCTCGAAGGCGGCACGTCCGCCGTGCTGGAGGTAGGCGTGCAGGATGTCGGGGGTGTTGACGAAGAAGTTGGGCCGCATGTAGGAGGCGGCCTCCCCCGACAGTTCGGTGAGGTACTCGGTCAGTTCCTGCTTGGTGGTGCGCCAGGTGAAGTAGGTGTAGGACTGCTGGAAGCCGATCTGGGCCAGGGTGTGCATCATCGCGGGGCGGGTGAACGCCTCGGCCAGGAAGATCACGTCGGGGTCGGCGCGGTTGATCTCGCCGATCACCCGCTCCCAGAAGACGACCGGTTTGGTGTGCGGGTTGTCGACGCGGAAGATCCGCACCCCCGTGTCCATCCAGTGCCGCAGCACCCGGACGGTCTCGGTGACCAGGCCGTCGAGGTCGGCGTCGAAGGCGATGGGGTAGATGTCCTGGTACTTCTTCGGCGGGTTCTCCGCGTAGGCGATGGAGCCGTCGGGGCGGTGGTGGAACCACTCCGGGTGCTTGTGCACCCAGGGGTGGTCCGGGGAGCACTGCAGCGCGAAGTCGAGGGCCACCTCCAGCCCCAGCTCACCGGCCCGGGCGACGAACCGGGCGAAGTCCTCCGGGGTGCCCAGGTCGGGGTGGACGGCGTCGTGGCCGCCCTCCGGGGAGCCGATCGCCCACGGCACGCCGACGTCGTCCGGGCCGGCGCCGAGCGTGTTGTCGGGGCCCTTGCGGTGGGTGGTGCCGATCGGGTGGATCGGCGGGAGGTAGACCACGTCGAAGCCCATCGCGGCGATCGCGGGCAGGCGGCGGGCGGCGGACTCGAAGGTGCCGTGCGGCCGGGCGGGGGTGCCCTCGGAGCGGGGGAAGAACTCGTACCAGGCCCCGTACAGGGCCCGCTCGCGTTCCACCAGCAGCGGCAGCGGCTCACTGCTGGTGACCAGCTCCCGCAGCGGATGCCGGGCCAGCACCGCGTCCACCTCCGGCGTCAACGCCGCCGCCAGCCGGGTGGCACAGGGCAGGGAGTCGTCCCGCAGGGTCTCGGCCGCGGCGAGGACCACGGCCTGCCCGTCGTCCGGCGGAACCCCGGCGGCCGCACGCTCGTGGAGGTCGGCGCCCTCCTCCAGCACCAGTCCGGTGTCGATGCCCGCCGGAACCTTGATGCCGGCGGTCCTGCGCCAGGTGGTCACGGGATCGCCCCACGCCTCGACACGGTAGATCCACCGGCCCGGGCCGTCCGCGACGACCTCCGCGCCCCACCGGTCACTGCCGGGCGCGAGCTCCCGCATCGGCGTGAACGGCCCCGGACGTCCCTCGGGGTCCTTCAGCACCACGTTGGCGGCGACCGCGTCGTGGCCCTCCCGGAAGAGCGTGGCAGTGACCTCGAACGTCTCGCCCACGACGGCCTTGGCCGGCCGCCTGCCGCAGTCCACGGACGGCCGGACGTCCCGTACCGGGACACGGCCGATGGTCCGGGTCGTCTTCATGGGTCTGTGCACCTCCGCCGTGCTCGACGCCCGGGCGGACGCCCGGGCGTGGGACCAAACAGCGGCGGGAAGGTCACTGCCTTCCCGCCGGGGAGCGCCGCTCGACGGCCGGCGGTCCCCGTCGGACCGCGGCCGCCGGACGGGACGTGTCGTTCTGTTCCTGCAGATAGGTGACGAGGGTGGTGCGCAGATACCGTTCGGCGGCGTCCGCCGCCTCCCGCGCGCAGCGCTTGCCCATCAGCACGCAGAGGGTGTAGCCGGCGTCCTCGAAGGTGGCCCGTACCGTGTGATCGGTCGGGGCCGCCAGCATCACGCGTTCCCAGGCCCGGTACCGACGCAACTGCCGGGCAACTTCGGCTTTGGCGGGTAGCAGCATGGCGCCGTTCACCTTTCCGGGGCTCGATTCGAGGTGCGTTGTCCCGACGGTCGGGCGGCGGCCGTGCGCGCAGCTGCACGGACCCGTAACGGCGATCGAGGTCTTCACACATGGTGCACGGGTGATGACGCAACGTCTTGTTGGATTTTCAACCACTTGAGGGGGCATGCTGTGCCGTCCTTGTCCGGATGCCGCCCCAGGAGTCACGGGTGTGCGCTCGTGTTGCACGAACGGACCAACCCCCTCACCCTGAAAAGTGACTCAGAAGCGATACCCGCTCACGTTCCGTGTTCGGGGGCTCGCCCCGCGGGGGCGAGGAGGGACGAGAGCTTCGCGTGAGGAGCCAACGACCATGAAGACCGCAGTGCCCTGCTACTACCACCTCGACGTGGAAGTCAGCCCCGAGAGGGTGGGACAGGTCAGCCGCATACTGGCCGCTCACCTCCGGTTCTGGGACCTGGAGAATCTGATGGAGCCCGTCTGCGGCGGCGCCGAGATGCTGCTGCGGGCCATCGACGAGCACGCCACCGACAAGAACACGTCGATCGAGATGTGGTGGAACGGCCAGCACCTCATCACGGCCATCGGTGACAACAACCGCGCCCTGCGCCCCGACCAGGAACTGCGCGGCTGCCTCGAGCACATCGCGGCGAGCAGCGACGGCTGGGGCTGCTGCGCCACCGAGAACGGCAGCAAGGTCATCTGGTTCTCGCAGCGCGCCCGCGCCGGCGAACGCGTCCCCCTCGTACCGACCGCGCCCGACCCGCGCGAGAGCGAGGGCCTGGACCTCCCCCGCGAGGTGAGCGTCGCCACGCTCACCGGCCGGGTACGAACGCCGGGCGGCCTCCTGGAGGAGGTCCGGTGACCCGGCGACAGAACCGGAAAGGGGCGCCCGCCTGGAGCGGGCGCCCCTACCCGCTGGGTGCGTCCTACGACGGCGAGGGCACCAACTTCGCGCTCTTCAGCGAGGTAGCCGAACGCGTCGACCTGGTCCTGGTCGACGACGACGGCCGGCACACCACCACACGGCTCACCGAGGTCGACGGCTTCGTCTGGCACGGCTACCTCCCCGGCGTCGGCCCCGGACAGCGCTACGGCTACCGGGTGCACGGCCCCTGGGCCCCGGCGGCCGGCGACCGCTGCAACCCGGCGAAACTCCTCCTCGACCCCTACGCCACCGCGGTGGACGGCCAGATCGACAACCACCCCTCGCTGTACGAGCGCGCCCCGCACGGCCCCGACCCCGCCGACAGCGCCGGACACACCATGCTCGGCGTGGTGACCGACCCGGCCTTCGACTGGGGCGACGACACCCGGCCCGGCCGCCCCTACTCCGACACCGTGATCTACGAGGCCCACGTCAAGGGCCTCACCCGCACCCACCCCGACGTCCCCGCGGAACTCCGGGGCACCTACGCCGGACTGGCGCACCCCGCGGTGGTCGAGCACCTCACCTCGCTCGGCGTCACCGCCGTCGAGCTGATGCCGGTCCACCAGTTCGTCCAGGACGGTGTGCTGCAGGGCCGCGACCTGGCCAACTACTGGGGCTACAACACCATCGGCTTCTTCGCCCCGCACAACGCCTACGCCGCCCACGGCACCCGCGGCCGGCAGGTCACCGAGTTCAAGGAGATGGTGAAGACCCTGCACGCGGCCGGCCTCGAAGTCATCCTCGACGTGGTCTACAACCACACCGCCGAGGGCAACGAGAAGGGCCCCACGCTCTCCTTCCGGGGCATCGACAACTCCTCGTACTACCGCCTGGTGGACGGCGACTGGCGTCACTACTACGACACCACCGGCACCGGCAACAGCCTGCTGATGCGCCACCCCTACGTCCTCCAGCTCATCATGGACTCGCTCAGGTACTGGGTCACCGATATGCACGTCGACGGCTTCCGCTTCGACCTCGCGGCCACCCTGGCCCGCCAGTTCCACGAGGTGGACCGGCTGTCGGCGTTCTTCGACCTCATCCAGCAGGACCCGGTGATCAGCCGCGTCAAGCTGATCGCCGAACCCTGGGACGTGGGTGAGGGCGGCTACCAGGTGGGGAACTTCCCCCCGCTGTGGTCGGAGTGGAACGGCCTGTACCGGGACGCCGTACGGGACTTCTGGCGCGGCGAGGAACACACCCTCGGCGAGTTCGCCTCCCGGCTGACCGGCTCCTCCGACCTGTACGCGCACCACCGGCGCCGCCCCCGCGCCAGCGTCAACTTCGTCACCGCGCACGACGGCTTCACCCTGCGCGACCTCGTCTCGTACAACGACAAGCACAACGAGGCCAACGGCGAGCACAACCGGGACGGCGAGAGCGGCAACCGGTCCTGGAACTGCGGCGTGGAGGGCACCACCCGCGACCCGGCCGTGCTCGAACTCCGCGCCCGCCAGCAGCGCAACTTCCTCGCCACCCTGCTGCTCTCCCAGGGCATCCCGATGCTCTCCCACGGCGACGAACTGGGCCGCACCCAGCGCGGCAACAACAACGCCTACTGCCAGGACAACGAGATCAGCTGGATCGACTGGCGGCTCACCGGCGAACAGCGCGAACTGCTGGACTTCACCCGGAGGCTCATCTCGCTGCGCCTCGCCCACCCCGTGCTGCGCCGCCGCCGCTTCTTCCGGGGCGAGACCGTGCGCCACGCCGACCAGCCGCTGCCCGACCTGGTGTGGCTGCTGCCCGACGCGCAGGAGATGACCGACGACGACTGGCAGCGCTCCGACGCCCACTCGGTCGGCGTGTTCCTCAACGGCGACGCCATCGCCGAACCCGGCCCGCGCGGCCGGCGCCTGGTCGACGACTCCTTCCTGCTGCTGCTCAACAGCCACTGGGAGCCCGTCGGATTCCGCCTGCCGCCCGTCTCCTACGGCGAGCGCTGGACGGCCCTGATCGACACCGCCGACCCGGAGGGCACCCCCGACGAGGCGGAGCACAAGGCCGGCACCACCCTCACCGTGGGCCCCCGCGGTCTGGTCCTGCTGTCCCGCCCCTCCCGTACGCCGGAGTGACCGGCGGGTTCTGCGAGGCGTCAGCGCTCGCTGCGTGACGTCACCGTGAACTGGGCGCCCTCGTTGTCGCGGAGCACGGCCTCGTCGGCGCCCAGGGAGAGCACACTGCCGCCGTGCCGCTCCGCGGCGCGGGCACAGGCGGCCACGTCCTTCACGGCGAAGTGCACCTGCCAGTGCGGCCGGACCGTCGGGTCGGGGGCCGACTCCGCCGCCCCCGACTCGATCCGCGCCACCACGTCCCCCTCGCTGCGCAGCACCACTTCCTCGCCCTCGTACTGCACCTCGACGCAGCCCGGTTTGTCGGACGCCCAGTCGAAGACCCCGCCGTAGAAGATCGCGGCGTCGAAGGCGTCGCGGGTGTGCAGCCGGATGAACGCGAGCTGCGCGCGGCGCCAGGTGGGCCAGTCGCTGAACAGCTCGCCCTCCCAGACCCCGAACGTCGCCCCGTCCCGGTCGGCCAGCAGTGCCGCGCGTCCGGGAGGCAGGGAGATCGGGCCGACCGCCGTGGTGCCGCCGCGCTCCTGCACCCGCCCCGCGGCCTCGTCGGCGCTGCGCACCGCGAAGTACGGCGTCCACGCCACCGCCATCTGCCACATGCCGGCGACGTCGGCGATCCCGGCCACCGGCCGGCCCTCGGACAGGGCGATGCGGAACCGGTCGCCGAGGCGCACCGGGCGCCACTCCCAGTCCAGCACGGCCCCGTAGAACTCCTCGGTCGTCTTCATGTCACGGCTGGTCAGGCTCACCCAGCAGGGCGCCCCGAACACGGAGTGCGTCGAGACGACGTCCGTCGCGCCGGCGGGGGAGGGCATGTCGTGGTTCATGGCAGTCGCGTCCTGATCTCGTCGGCCTGGCAGCCACCCGGATGGCACCAGTGTCCGCCCGGTACCCCTCCGGGCGCCTGCCGAGTACCCCGGCGGCGGCACCGAAACGGTGGCCCCGCCGCCCCGGGCCACCCCGGTGGCGCAGGGCGGCCGCAGTGGCGACGATGGATGGATCGGACACTGGGTGAAGGCACTCAAGCACTGTGCGAAGGCACTATGAGAGCGGCACACCGGACCCGGAGGTGACCATGCCCACGGACGGGGGCGCCGACCGTATCCTCCAGTTGGAGGAAGAAGTCCAGCAGTTGAAGGACGCGGTCGTCTCGCACGCGGTGGTGGACCAGGCGATCGGCATGATGGTCGCGCTCGGGCGGGTCTCGCCCGACCAGGGCTGGACCGTGCTGAAGGAGGTCTCCCAGCGCACGAACATCAAGCTCCGCAACGTGGCCGACCTGATCCTCGTCTGGGGACGCACCGGGCTCCTGCCGGCGGAGGTGCGGACGGTGCTGGAGGAGGTCCTGGACCGGCTCGGTCCCACCCAGATCCCGGGCGCGCCGCCGGAGGGCTGACGCGTCCCGCGGAGCCCGTCCCGCTCAGCCGGCCTCGGCCCCGGTGAACAGCTCCTCGCGCAGATGGGCGAAGCAGCCGCTGAGCAGACGGGAGACGTGCATCTGCGAGATACCGAGCTGCTCGGCGATGTCGCTCTGCGTCATCCCCCGGAAGAACCTCAGATAGAGGATGAGCCGCTCACGTTCCGGCAGCGCCTCCAGGCAGGGCCGCACCGCCACCCGGTCGACGACGGTGTCGTAGGCCGGATCGGGGCCGCCGATCGCGTCGCCCAGGGCGTAGCCGTCGGTGCCCGGCATCTCCGCCTCCAGCGACAGCGCGGAGAAGCACTCCAGGGCCTCCATCCCGGTGCGCACCTCGCTCTCGGTCAGCAGGGTGTGCGCGGCGATCTCGGCGACCGTGGGAGAGCGGCCCGGAGTGGTCTGCGCCAGCTCCTTCGCCGCGTGCCGCACACGGTTGCGCAGGTCCTGGACCCGGCGCGGCACGTGCAGCGTCCACATGTGGTCGCGGAAGTGGCGCTTGATCTCGCCGGTGATCGTCGGCACGGCGTACGCCTCGAAGGCGTTGCCGCGCGCCGGGTCGTAGTGGTCCACCGCCTTGACCAGACCGAGGGCCGCCACCTGGTACAGGTCCTCCAGGGCCTCACCGCGGCCCCGGAAACGGACGGCGATGCGCTCGGCCATGGGCAGCCAGGCCGTGACCAGCGCGTCACGCAGCATCCTGCGTTCGGGCCCTTCGGGGAGCCGGGCCAGGCGTGCGAAGTCCCCTGCCGTGTCGGGGGCGTCGTCGTGGGGGTGCTGCTTCCTGGGACTGACGGTACGCATCACGCGCACCTCCCTGAGCGGGGTGCCGGATGGACAGAACCCGTGGGAAGCGGCGGCTCGGACCACGACAGGCCCGCGGCCGGCGAAGCGGTTCCCACGGACGTGCCTCCTGTCCGAAGCACTGAGAACTCCCTTCCCCGCGATCCGTCATTCCAAAACGTTTCCCGGAATTCTGCGGAGAAAATCACAGGAAAGCGCACAGTGTGAAATCGAGTGAATTCACGGCGTGAAATTCCCCGCCGCGGGGCGGGCGGCTCCGGACCGGCCCGTCCCCGCCGTCACGGACCGCCCGGACGGCGCGCCGGTGATCACGGCGCCGGACGTGATGTGCGGCACGCCCTCGCCGGCCGCCGGCCGGCCGGCCGGGGGATTCCTCCAGCGCAGCGCTTGATCACCGCTCAGATCGGGCGAACCGCCTGACCAGAGCGCATTCCGCTCATTTGACAGTGCGCCGAGGCCACAGATAGGAAACAGCGGACAGAAGTCGAGAGGTGCACTGTGTACGAGCCGAACGTGGTCGGGGACTGGCAGGAGTACGACGAGCATGCCGGTCTGCGGGTCCGCGTCCACCGTCTGGAATCCGGCGAACCGCCGAGGGGACGGGACGACGCCGCCGAGGGGCTGGCGTACTTCAGTGTCCGCGTGACCGTCGAGAACCGTGGCGACCGGCCTTTCTCCATTCACGTCGAGGACGGCCAGATCGACGTACGGACCGGCCCCGACGGTGAGAGCGCGTTCATCGACTGGCGCAATTCGCAGTTCATCGAGGGATTCGACGTCTACCCGCTGCGCCGCGCCACCGCCGTCCTCTACGCGGCCGGCCCCGAGGCGGCCCTGAGCCAGGTCGACGTCCAGGTCCAGCTGCGCGTCGACGAGGAGTGGGCCGGGCGCCGGCTGTGGGCGGGCGGCATCGGCGTGCACGAGGGGCCCGCGGGGGCGCCCGCGGGCGCGTGCCGGGAGAGCCTCGCCCAGCAGGTGAGCGTCTTCCTGCAGGAGCAGGCGGAGGAAGGCACCGCCTGAGCGTCGCGTCAGTGCGGGATGCCGTCGATGATCTCGCGGGCTCCCTGACGCAGCAGCGCCACGGCGACCGAGGTGCCGAGCGTGGCCGGGTCGAGCCGTCCCGCCCACTCGTGCGCGTTCAGCCGGGTCTTGCCGTCCGGGGTGAAGACACACGCCTGCAGGGACAGTTCGCCGCCGCGGTTCACCCGCGCGTAGCCGGCGATCGGGCTGTTGCAGTGCCCCTGCAGCACGTGCAGGAACATGCGTTCGGCGGCGGCCTCGCGATGGGTGTCCGGGTGGCCGAGGGCGCCGACCGCGTCGATCAGGCCGGTGTCGCCCTCACGGCACTGCAGCGCGAGGATGCCCGCGCCGATGGGCGGCATCATGGCCTCGGGGGAGAGCACCTCGCTGATCACGTCGGCGCGGCCGATGCGCTCCAGGCCGGAGACCGCGAGCAGCAGGGCGTCCGCCTCCCCGGCGGCGAGCTTCGCCAGCCGCCGGTTGGCGTTGCCGCGCAGCGGCACGCACCGCAGATGCGGGTGGGTGGCGGCCAGTTGGGCGACCCGGCGCACCGAGGAGGTGCCGATCCGGGTGCCGGGCGCGAGTTCGTCCAGGGTGAGGCCGTCCGGGTGCACGAGGGCGTCGCGGATGTCGTCCCGCTTCAGGAACGCGGCGAAGACCGTGCCCGCCGGGAGCGGCCGGTCGGCGGGCACGTCCTTGACGCAGTGCACGGCGAGGTCCGCCTCACCGGCGAGCAGCGCGGCGTCCACCTCCTTGGTGAACGCGCCCTTGCCCTCCACCGCCGACAGGTCGCCGAGCCACTTGTCCCCGGTCGTCTTCACCGGTACGACCTCGGTGCGCACACCGGGACGGGCGGCGGCCAACTCGGCCCGGACGCGCTCCACCTGGGCGAGCGCCATGGGCGAGTCGCGGGAGACGATACGGATCAGTTCGGGGGCGGACATGCCGACACCATAGACCCTCGAAGGGGCCCGCCCGTGCCGGGACGCCGAACGGCGCCCCGGCGTCAACGAGCCGTGCGCGGTCAGGCGTTCGGGTCGAAGGGGATGCCGGAGGGCTTGGCCGCGGCGAGGTGGGAGGCGAAGCTGCCGTCCTTCAGGCCGAAATGGGCGCTGCCGAAGTCGTACGAGCTGAGCTTCTCGCGCAGTCCCGCCGGGTAGCCGTTCCAGCCGACCAGCGTCGGGTACTGCCAGCTGCCCCTGTGGTTCTCCGGCGGCTCGTCGCCCGAACTCGCGAGGCGGAAGCAGTGGGTGCCGATGCCGTCCTTGTGGTACACGATCTTCGGATGCGTGCCGTCGAAGCGGACCGCCGACCGCGCGTGGACGGTGAAGGACCCGTGGTTGGACGTGGACACGTACTGCGCGGTGTCGTTCTGCACCCAGACCACGACGTGCTCCCAGTCGTGGCGGTGCCCCCCGAGACCGACGCCCGGCAGGGCCTGGTCCTTCTCGAAGTACAGGCCGTAGAGGACGGCGCACCAGCCGTTGTTGCACTTCGAGCGGGAGTAGCCGTTGGTGTTGTCCAGGTCCGAGGCGTCACGGCAGTTGCCGTTGAGGGCGCCGGTCGGGTTGAGGCCGGTGTTGACGGAGCCGTCCGGGCCGATCGCCGCCGTCGGGTAGCAGCCGTCGGTGTCGTAGTCGTAGGCGGGCTGGTACGTCCGCTCCAGGGCGTCCGCGTCGGCCGGCAGGGCGGGAGGGGGTGCGGCGAAGGCGGTGGCGGGGAAGGCGATGACGAGCGCGGCCGCGCCGGCGAGGCCGGTCAGCCATCTCCTGCGGTGCGTTCGGAACGTGCTCGACGGCACTGCGTCCTCCTCGTGGTCCGGGCGCAGCCAACGGCTGTGGGGGGATGGGGAGTTCAGCATCCCGGTTGGACGTATACATGCCAAGAGGGCGCAGGGGTACCGCTGGTGAAGCGCGGCCCAACACTTGCCGCGCCGGGCCCCGGATCGCGCCGGGGCGCCGGCCGCCGCCTCCTCGGGTGCGGCCGGAGCGGCCGACGCGGCACGCCTTCCGGGGTGCGGGAGCCGTGACGGGCCTCGCCGGCCGGGGCCGTGGGCCCGGTGCCGGGGACGACGGCCGGCGGCCGGGCCCGGGGTGCCGGCCGTGGTCTCCCGCCCGGACCGGGCGCGCGGGACGGCCGTGCCGTCCTGGTGAGGGGGGCCATCGCCCGCCGGCTGTGGGAGCGCGGGCGATTGATTGAGTTACGCAATGAGATGGTAAAGTGCGGCGCATGTCCACACCCGACGTCCCCGCCCCTGAGGAAGTGGCCGAGATCGAGCGCGCGCTCCACCGCCTCACCTACCTGAGCACGCGCGCACGCCAGCACGAGCGGCTGATGGCCCTGGCGGGTGTGCCGCTGGACCGGGCCGCCGTCGCACTGCTGCGGCAGATGGCGGACACCGAGCCGATGCGGCCGGGGGAGCTGGCCGCCCGGCTGGGTGTGGAGGCCTCGCACGTCACCCGCACGGTGCAGCAGCTGCAGAAGTCCGGCCATGTCACCCGCGTCCCGGACCCCGACGACCGCCGCGCCCAGCGCATCGAGCTCACCGGGGCCGGCCGGGAGGCCATCGCCCGGATCCGGGAGACGGGGGTCCGCGGCATGCAGGCGGCCCTGGCCGACTGGTCGCCCGACGACCTGCGGCAGCTCGCCACCCTCTTCCACCGCATGGTCGACGACTTCCTCGCCTATGCCGCCGAGGAGCCGGAACCCGCCCGCGGCGCCTGACGGCGGGCCCCGTGGCCGGTGTCGCACGGTACTTACCGTCGGGTAATATCGCGCGGCAGGTCATCAGAGGAGGAACCGTGTCCCGGTCCGAACGCTCGCCCCTGCTGCTCGCCGGCCTGCTGGCCGTCGCGGGCGCCGCCCACTTCGCAGCCCCCCCGCCAGTTCGACCACATCGTGCCGCGCTCCCTGCCCGGCTCGCCCCGGACCTGGACCCATGCCAGCGGCGCCGTCGAACTCGCGCTGGCTGCGGGGCTGGCGCTGCCCCGCACCCGCAAGGCCGCCGCGCTGGCCTCGGCGGCCTTCTTCGTCGGCGTGTTCCCCGCCAACGTGAAGATGGCCGTCGACTGGCGGCACCGTCCCGCCCCGCAGAGGGCCGCGGCCCTCGGCCGGCTGCCCCTGCAGGTGCCGCTGGTGCTGTGGGCGCGCGGCGTCGCCAAGGGCGCGGAGGGCAGGTCGTGAGCGGGCGGGTGGAGAAGGGCGACACGGCCCCGGACTTCGCGCTCCCGGACGAGACCGGCACCGTCCGCCGGCTCTCGGAGCTGCTCACCGAGGGGCCGGTGGTGCTGTTCTTCTACCCGGCCGCGCTGAGCCCCGGCTGCACCGCGCAGGCCTGCCACTTCCGCGACCTCGCCGCCGAGTTCGCCGCGGTGGGCGCGCGGCCGGTGGGCATCAGCGCGGACGCCGTCGAACGGCAGGCGGAGTTCGCCGGACGGCACTCCCTCGGCATGACCCTGTTGTCCGACGCCGACGGCACGGTCCGTGAGCGGTTCGGCGTGAAGCGGGGGATCGCCCTGGCGCCGACGAAACGGGCCACCTTCGTCATAGGCCGGGACCGCACCGTCCTGGAGGTCGTGCGCAGCGAACTGCGGATGAACACCCACGCGGACCGGGCGCTCGCCGCGCTCCGCGCGTAGCACGCCCGGGCGGACCTCGCGGTTGATACAGGCCCGTAATGGGATGATCCTGGACGAATGGATGACGCCTCCGCCGCGATGGTCGTCGATGCCCGCGGCATCGTGACGGGGTGGAGCGAGGGCGCCCGGCGGCTGACCGGACACCCGGCCGAGGAGGCCGTGGGACGGGCCGTACGGGCGCTGCTCGCCGAGGACACACCGTCCGGCACCGCGCCCCTCCTCTCGGGCCCGGTCACGTTGCGTCACCGCGACGGCCGTTCCGTACCGGCCCGGCTCACGGTCCGGCCCCTGCGGGGCGCCCGGGGCGCCCCGGCCGGACACCTGATCACCGCCGAACCGTCCGACGCGGCGGAGACCTCCCTGGCCGCGCGGGCCTTCCAGCAGGCGTCCCTGGGGATCTCGGTCGTCGGCCCCGACCTGCGTTACCTCCTGGTCAACGACACCGCCTGCCGGCTGCTGGGCGAGCCGCAGGAGAGCCTCGTCGGCCGGTCCTGCCTGGAACCCATGGAGGACGACGAGTACACCCGCGGCCTGGCCCGGCATCTGCGCCGGGTCGCCGAGACGGGCGAGTCCCTGCACTACGAGATCTACAGCCAGGCCCCCACCCAGCCCCACCCGCACGCCTGGAACATGGAGATGTGGCCGGTGGCCGGGCCCTCCGGCGAGTCGGTGGGCACCGCCCTCGCGGCGTTCGACAGCACCGAGCAGCACCGGGCCCGGCGGCGGCTGGCGCTGCTGAACGAGGCCGCGACCGCCATCGGCACCACCCTGGACGTCGTCCGCACCGCCGAGGAACTCGTACGGGTCCTGGTACCGGCGGTCTCCGACTTCGCCGCCGTCGACCTGCTCGACTGGGTCCTCGGCGCCGACGAACCACCGGCCCGGGCCGGCACCGGGGTGGTGCTGCGCCGGGTGGCGCACGGCTCCGCCACCGAGGGCGCCCCCGAGGCGGTCGTACGCCTGGGCCAGACGGACTTCTACCCGCCCTGCTCCCCGCCCGCGCGGGCACTTCGGGAGAGCAGGGCCGTGCTCGCCCGCGCCGGTGAGGCGGACTTCGACCGGTGGATGGCCGAACGCGGCGCGACCGCCCCGGCCGCACGCATCCACTCCCTGCTGGCCGTGCCGCTGCGCGCCCGCGGCACCACCCTCGGCGTCGCGGTCGCCGTCCGCAACATCCACCCCGAGGGGTACGCCGACGACGACGCCGCGCTCGCCGAGGAACTCGCCAGCCGCGCCGCCGTCTGTGTCGACAACGCCCGCCGCTTCGCCCGTGAACGCACCACCGCGCTGACCCTCCAGCACAGCCTGCTGCCGAAAGGGCTGCCCGGACAGGCCGCCGTCGAGGTCGCCCACCGCTATCTGCCCTCCGCGTCGGCGGCCGGCATCGGCGGCGACTGGTTCGACGTCATCCCGCTGGCCGGCAGCCGGGTCGCCCTGGTCGTGGGTGACGTCGTCGGCCACGGCATCCCCTCCACGGCCACCATGGGCCGGCTGTGCACCGCCGTACGCACCCTCGCCGACGTGGACCTCCCGCCCGACGAACTCCTCACCCACCTCGACGACCTGGTCATCCATCTCGCCGCCGAGGGCGGGGACGTCGCCGAGCTGGGCTCCACCTGTCTGTACGCCGTCTACGACCCCGTCTCCCGCCGGCTGACCGTGGCCGCCGCCGGGCATCCCGCGCCGGCGCTCCTGCTGCCCGACGGGACCTGCCGGCTCATCCGTGTGAACGCGGGCCCGCCGCTGGGCGTCGGAGGGCTGCCGTTCGAGGCGACGGAGCTCCAGCTGCCCGAGGGCTCCGTCGTCGCGTTCTACACCGACGGCCTGATCGAGGACCGCGACCGCGACATCGACCGCGCCACCGACGAGCTGTGCCGTGCCCTGGCGGCGCCCGCCGACTCGCTGGAATCCCTGTGCGACGGCGTGCTGAAGGACGTACTGCCGCAGGAGCCCGGCGACGACGTGGCGCTGCTCCTGGCCCGCACCCGGGCCCTGGGCGCCGATCAGGTCGCCACGAGGGACGTACCGCCGGACCCCGAGGAGGTGGCCGCCGCCCGGCAGTGGGCCGGTGAACGGCTGGCCGCGTGGGGGCTGGACGAGATCGCCTTCGTCACCGAACTCGTCGTCAGCGAACTGGTCACCAACGCCATCCGGTACGGCGTGCCGCCCGTCCAGCTACGGCTGATCCGCGACCGCACCCTGATCTGCGAGGTCGCCGACGCCAGCTCCACCTCACCGCATCTGCGCCGCGCCCACGCCTACGACGAGGGCGGACGCGGACTGCTGCTGGTGGCCCAGCTCACCCAGCGCTGGGGCAGCCGCCAGACGGACGGCGGCAAGACGATCTGGGCGGAACAGCCGCTGCCGCAGCCGTGATCCGCCGCGCGGCCCCCGCCGGACTCCGCGGCGGCCCGGGCGCGGGTCCGGCCGGAGCGAGCCGGCCGCCCCGCCGCGGACCGGAGGCACCGCGGCCCCCGGCACCCCCCTCGGCCGCCCGGACGAGGAGCCGTGCCTCCCCGCGCCGCCGTCGCCGTCCGCGCCGCGGAAGCGCGCGAGGGCGTACTCGCCGTGCGGCTTCGGTCCGTGCGGCCGGAACGCGGCGTGGCCGAGCGGCTCGTACGTGCCGTGCCCACGGAGGACCGTGCGGCCGCCGTACTCGCCGCCCGGGCTCACGCCCTCGGACTCCTCGTGCGCCGGCGGCCGGCCTCCGTGGGCACGGCGAGCCGCTCGGTCCTTCCCGTTCTTCACCGCCGCCCGCGCGGGCGCCGGGCGCCCGGTCAGAACTCCTCGTGCGCCTCCGGATCCCCGCCGATCCGCCGGTGGGCGCGGTCGGCGATGGTCCGCATCTGGGCGGCGTCCAGTTCGAAGCCGAAGACGTCGAGGTTCGCGCGCTGCCGCTCGGGGTCGGACGACTTGGGGACGGGCAGCGCGCCCAGCTGGACGTGCCAGCGCAGCACCGCCTGGGCCGGGGTGACCCCGTGCGCCTCGGCGACGGCGGCCACGGCCAGGTCGTCCAGGAGCGTCGAGCCACGGCCGAGCGGGCTCCAGCTCTCGACCAGCACGCCCTTGCCGGCGTGGTACGCGCGCAGTTCCTCCTGCGGGAAGAAGGGGTGCAGTTCCACCTGGTTGACCGAGGGCAGCACCCCGGTCTCCTTCTCCAGCCGCTCGATGTGGGCGGGCGTGAAGTTGGAGACGCCGATGGACCGGACGAGCCCGTCCTGGCGCAGCTTGACCATGGCCTTCCAGGAGTCGACGTACTTGTCGACGCGGGGGAGCGGCCAGTGGATCAGGTAGAGGTCGACGTACTCCAGGCCGAGCCGGGCGCGGGACTCCTCGAAGGAGGCGAGGGTCTCCTCGTAGCCGTGGTGCCGGCCCGGGAGCTTCGTCGTCACGACGATCTCCTCGCGCGGGACGCCGGCCCGGGCCACGGCGCGGCCGACACCGGTCTCGTTGCGGTAGTTGGTCGCCGTGTCGACGAGGCGGTAGCCCGTCCGCAGGGCCTCGGCCACCGCCCGCTCCGCCTCGGCGTCGTCCATCGGCCAGGTGCCCAGGCCCAGGGCGGGGATCGTGGTGCCGTCGTTGAGGGTGTGGCTCGGGATGCTGCTCACCAGGGTGCCTTCCCGTTGAGAGTGTCGTCCTCCCAGCGTCGGGGACGAAGGGGTCAATGATCAACCGGACGGGTAGGGAGACCGGTGGGACGACCGACGGAGGGGGGAGCGCATGACGACGCACGGGGACGGCACGGGGGAGGACACGGCGGTGGAGGTGCGTCCGGTCGCCGGGCACATCGGGGCCGAGATCACCGGTGTCGACCTCGCCGGTGACCTCGACGACGCCGTGACCGCCGCCGTCAGGGCGGCGGTGCTCCGCTGGAAGGTGGTGTTCTTCCGCGGCCAGCGCCTCGACCACGCCGGACACGTGGCACTGGCCCGCCGCTTCGGCGAACCGGTCGTGCTGCCCCGGCGCGGCAAGGCCTCACCGGCGGACTTCCCCGAGATCGAGACCACCGCCGACCGGCTGGAGCTCGGCGGACGCTTCGGCATGGAGCACGACGAGTGGCTGCGGCGCCGCCGCCACACCCTGCTGCGCGGCTGGCACTGCGACCACGGCGCCCGCGTCGACCCGCCGGCCGCGACGATCCTGCGCGCCGAGACCGTCCCGCCCTACGGCGGCGACACCACCTGGTCGAACCTGGCCGCGGCGTACGCCGGACTCTCCGCCCCGGTGCGGGAGTTCGCCGACCGGCTGCGCGCCGAGCACCGGCTGGGGGTCGGCTACCAGCCCCGCCCCGGCGACGACGCCTATCTGCGCCATCTGCTGGACCGCCAGACCGCCTCCGAGCACCCGCTGGTGCGCGTCCACCCGGAGACCGGGGAGCGGGTGCTGTTCGTCAACGGCTACTACGTCGAGCAGATCACCGGCCTGTCCCGCCCCGAGAGCACGGCCGTCCTCCAGATGCTCCTGGAGCAGGCCACCCGGCCCGAGTACACCGTGCGGTTCCGCTGGGAGCCGGGCAGCGTGGCCTTCTGGGACAACCGGGCCACCATCCACCTGGCCCCGAGCGACACCGCCCACCTCGACCACCCGCGGATCATGCACCGGGTGATGCTCGCCGGTGACGTACCCGTCGGCGTGGACGGCCGGCCCTCGCGGCCCCTCACCGGTACCGCCCCCGGCCGCTGGTAGCTCACTTCAGCGGGATGGTCACCTCGTCCTCGACCGGCGGGGCGACCTCCTGCGCGCGGTGGCCGGTGGCCGCGTGACAGCGCAGCCGGATCGCCTCCGGGCTCACGTCCAGCCGCAGGAAGCACTTGAAGAACGGCGGGCTGTAGGTGGCCGAACCCGGTGAGAACAGCGACGTGTAGGCCTTGCGCACGGGCAGCCGCAGCCGCTTGCCCCGGTCGGGCCGGCGGCCGGTGCCGAGCAGCCCGGCGACCAGCCGTGTCCGGCGGGTGACGCGGACCGGTGCGCCGGGCGCACGGGTGGGCCCGATGCCGAGGCGTTCGGCGATCACGGCCATCGCCTCGGCGTCGGTGAGGGCGAAGAAGCGGCGCAGCCGCAGCCGGCGCCCGTAGAGCTTGCTGTAGAAGGCGAGGGAGTCGCCGCGCAGCGGATAGCAGCGGAAGTCCCGCTCGGTGACACCGGCGACGTCCACCCGGGGGATGGTGTGGGTGGCGTGCGTGAACGCCCCGCCGCCGCCCGCCACCACGTACTGCAGGGTGCGGCCGTCGTCCAGCCGTACCGGGTAGCGCTGGTAGTTGTGGATGTCGCCGCCTATCGCGGCCACGTAGTGGTGACCGGGGTCGCGGACGATGTCGTCGACGGTGCCGCCGCCCTCGATCGGGCACGGGTGGTGCTCGCCGTCCACGTACAGGGGCGAGCCCGTGACGAGGATCTTCGGGCGCGGACCGCGGGAGACCTCGCGCAGCCACGCGCCCTGCTCGGCGTCGACCGTGCCCAGCAGTCCCGTGTCGATGCCGACGATCCGCACCGGCCCGGCGTCGATCGCCCAGTACGGCCCCGGCTGCACCGCCTGCTGGGCGGGCGCGGACCGCATCTCCCGCGCCTCGTCCAGGCGCCCGCCGTCCCCGGCGCGCGGCCGGTGCCACAGCAGGGAGCGCAGCCAGGCGCGGGTGAGCGGGCGCGGCCGGGGACCGGGCGGCAACGGCGGGGCGTCGCCGCAGAAGACGCGCATGAAGCCGCCGAGGTCCTCGTACCAGTCGTGGTTGCCCGGTATCGCGTATATCGGGGCCCGGTAGTCCCGGTACGGGCGGAAGAACTTGGTGCCGTAGTCGTCGGCGCTGCCCACCGGGTAGATCACATCGCTGGCGAGCACGGCGAAGGCGGTGTCCCGGCCCTCCTGAAGCAGCCCGGGCACCACCGCGTACTGGGGCTCGCCGCCCTCACCCGTGTCACCGATCACCAGGAACGAGAACCGGTCCGGATCGTCACGCCGGATCACCTTGTCGGCGGGTGCGCCGGCCGCCTCCCGCTGGGCCACCCAGCGCCCGCGGGTGTCTCCCGTGGGGTCGCCGAACCAGGAGGCCAGGACCCCGTTGCGGGCGGCCCACAGCATTCTCGGGTCGAGCCAGGAGATCTTCTCGACCTGGTTCGGCATCAGCCGCCGGTACGCACCGCGTTCAGCGGTGCCCCAGCCGGCGCCCTCGGCGGTATCACGTGAGGAGTCGGACACCGGTGCACCGTAACAACGGTGCGGTGGGCGGCCGGAGAGCGGGGTGCCGGCGGATCCCCGTCGTACGGCACCGAGTTGGGGACAGTGGTCAGAAGGTACGTGCCAACAGGTCGAGCAGCGCCGCCCAGTGACGCTCGTCCGCCTCCTTGTCGTAGGCCGCCGTGTCGGACTGGGTGTAGCCGTGCGGCGCCCCGGCGTACACCTCGCAGCGGTGCCGGACACCGGCCTCCGTCAGCGCCCGCTCCAGCCGCTCGATCTGCTCCCCGGGCAGCGAGTGGTCCTGGTCGGCGTGGCCGAAGTACACCTCGGCGGTGATCCGGCCGGCCACCAGGTGCGGACTGTCCGGCGCGTCCGTCGCCAGCCGGCCGCCGTGGAACCCGGCCGCGGCGGCCACCCGGTCCGGGTAGGTGCCGGCGGTACGCAGGGACAGCGCCGCGCCCATGCAGTAGCCGGTCACCGCGGCCGGGCCGCCGGCCACCGCGGGGCAGCCGGCGAGCCACCGCAGATACGCGTCGGCGTCCCGCATCGCCCGCTCGGGCGTCAGCTCCAGCATGATCGGCCTGAGCTGCTCGAAGACCTCCGGCCGCGCCCCCGGATCGATGAACTCGGGCAGCTCGACCACCGGAGCACGGCCGTGCCGGTAGAACAGGTTCGGCACCAGGACGGTGTAACCCGCCTCCGCCAGCCGGTCGGCCATCTCCCGCAGCCGCGGACGGACACCGAAGGCGTCCATGTAGAGCAGCACCCCCGGCCGGGGTCCCCCGTCGGCGGGATGCGTCAGATACGCGTCGGCGGTGCCGTCCCCGGTGGGGATGCCGACGGTCGTTCCCTGTACGGCGGTCATGACTGCGCTGCCTCTCGAAGGGTGTGGATCACGCCCATCGTGGCACGCCGGCCGGGCGCGGCGGACGGCGCGGCGCCCTCACTCGAACCGGGTGACGTCGCCGGCGCCCCGCCGTACGATCTCCGCCTCGCCGCCCGAGAAGTCGATCACCGTGGTCGGCTCGGTGCCGCAGTCGCCGGAGTCGAGGACCGCGTCCACCTGGTGGTCGAGCAGGTCCTTGATCTCCCAGCCCTGGGTCATCGGCTCGTCCTCGCCGGGCAGCAGCAGGGTGCTGGACAGCAGGGGCTCACCGAGCTCCGCCAGCAGGGCCTGGGTGACGACGTGGTCCGGGATGCGCACGCCGACCGTCTTCTTCTTGGGGTGCAGCAGCATCCGCGGCACCTCCTTCGTCGCGGGCAGGATGAACGTGTAGCTGCCCGGGGTCGACGCCTTCACCGCGCGGAACACGTCGTTGTCGATCCGTACGAACTGGCCGAGCTGCGCGAAGTCCCGGCACATCAGGGTGAAGTGGTGCCGGTCGTCCAGTTTGCGGATCGTACGGATCCGGTCGATGCCCGAGCGGCTGCCCAGACGGCAGCCGAGTGCGTAGCAGGAGTCCGTGGGGTACGCGACGAGGGCGTCGGAGCGGATGCTCTCGGCGACCTGCGCGATGGTACGCGGCTGGGGGTTGTCGGGGTGCACGTCGAAGTACTTCGCCATTCACCGAGCTTATGCCGCCCGTGCGCCAGGACCGCACACGTCGGCCCCGGGGCCCGGTGCGCCGACACGCCGGGATGAGTCGCGCGCACGAGTGGGGTAACGTCCCCGACCTGGGCCGGGGACGACGAGCGGACGAGGGGAAGGCCGAGGTGGCGGGCCGTAGGGACGGAATCCGGCAGGCGCCGGAGGCGGCCGGGGAGGATCCGGCGTGGGCGCGGGAGCTGCTCGAACATCTGCGTCCGGCCGGGCGGGACGCCCGCAGGGTCGTCGACTGGCTGGCCGCCACCGCGCACGCGGAGGTGTCCCTCCAGGACGCCGCCGGGGCGCTGCTCGCCGGGACCGGGCTGCCGCTGGACGAGTCCCTCGTCGCCGGCCTCGGCTCCGGCCGGATCGCCTCCGCCGCCTGGGAGGGGGAGGGGCGCCATGTGCGCCTGGTGCGGATCGGGCACCCCTCGGGGGCCCGTGTGCTGGCCGTCTCCCGCGAGGCCCCCTTCGACCGGCACACCTCCGACGTCGTCACGTACACCGCCCAGGTGATCGAGCTCCTGCTGACCGCCCACGAGACCGCCGCCGCCGGACACCGGCTGCGGCGGGCCACCGCCGATCTGCGCCTCGCGATCCTGCAGCTGCTGATGGTCGAGGACACCGTCGCCGCCCGCCGGGTCGCCGCCGGACTCTGGCCAGGGCTGCTCGACGCCGACACCGCCTGCGTCTACGTCGTCGAGTCCGCGCCCGCCCTGCGCGACCGGCTCGCCGCGGAGTGCCTGGACACCACGCGGGAGGAGGCGCTGGTCGTGCGCTGCCCTGCGATGGACGGGCACGTGATCGTCGTCAGCCCCCGCGAGGCGACCGCCGGCGAGCTGCGGTCGCTGGTCGAACGGCACCCGGGCACCTTCCTCGGCGGCAGTGTGTGGCAGAGCCTCGCCCGTACCGCCACCGCGTACGGGCAGGCCGTCAGCGCCCTGGCGGTGGCGCGCTTCCGCGCCGACAAGACGGCCGTGTACGCCGAACGCACCCACCCGGAGCGGCTGATGGACCCCGCCGCGCTGCGCGGCTGGGCGGCACGGGTGCTGCGCCCGCTCGACGCGCTGCCGCACCACACCCGCGCCGAACTCCTCGCCACCACCCGCCTCGGCCTGGAGTTCACCGCCGTCAACACGGCCAAGATCCTCGGCGTCAGCCGCAACACCGTACGGGCCCGCATGGAACGCGTCGAGACCATGCTCGGCGCGGACTTCGACGACGTCACCGCCCGCGCCGTGGTGCACCTGGCGCTGCACACCCAGATCAACCTCCTGGACGGGCGGGCGGCCGGCGACCCCGCGGCGCACTCCCCGGGCCTCGCCGACCTGCTGGCCGGCCCCGCCGTCGGCGGCTGGGCGCGGGAGCTGCTGGGACGGCTGGAGGGGGACACCCGGAACGTGCGCCGCACCCTGCGCACCTGGATCGCCGCCGGGGGCAACGCCGAGCGGGCCGCGCAGAGCCTGGGCGTGCACGCCCAGACCGTGCGCGAGCACGTGCGCAGCGCCGAACCGGTCCTGGAACGCCAGTTGCTGGCCACCGGGGCCGACCTGTACGAGGTCGTCCTGGCCCATCTGGCGGCGGGTGACCTGGAACAGCCGGTCCTCACAGGCGGGTGAACCGGGCTTTTCGGACTCAGTTGTGCACGGATGAGCCCTCCGGCGGCCACAACGGGCACCGGTGCGGTACACAGGACCGCCCCACTCCGAATAGTTTCGGCAGCACGGCGGGGGCACGACCGGAACGGGGGACCGGTCGCGCCCCCGCCCCTTCGTCGTTGTGTGCCTCCGGCGCGGACGGGTACCCGGCCGCCGCTGTGGAGGCCCGCCCCCGGCATCGTGTACCGAGGCGGACGGGCCCGTGACGAGCATCGCGACGAGGAGGCCCGGATGACCAGCGAGACGGAGACCGGCGGCGTCACCGGCACGCAGGACAAGGACTACAACCTGATCTGGTACGTCGAGGCGTGCCTGAGCAACGCACTGCGCCTGGAGAGCTACATCCAGGACGCCGAACGCGCCAAGGACACCGAGGTCGCCGACCTGTTCCGCAAGGCCCAGGCGGACAGCCGCAAGGGCGCGGAACTCGGCAAGGGGCTGCTGCGCGCACGCCTGAACGGCGGCTGAACACGCCGCTTCACAAGGCCCGGCCACCGCGGACGACCACGGCGGCCGGGTCCGTGCCGTCCCGGGGCACCGCTTCCTCACCCGACCTGGCGCAACCGGCCGCTCCCCGAGTCGCCGACCGTGGTGATGCGGGGCAGCATGGCCCTCGTACGGACGGCATCGCAGGGACGTCGAACAGCGCAAGGAGCCCACGATCATGACGGACGTTTCGAGCCGGGGCCCCGCTCCGGGCGACGACCGCAAGGTACTCACCAACCGGCAGGGCCATCCGGTCTACGACAACCAGAACCAGCGCACCGTCGGCTCCCGCGGCCCGGCCACGCTGGAGAACTACCAGTTCCTGGAGAAGATCAGCCACTTCGACCGGGAACGCATCCCCGAGCGCGTGGTGCACGCCCGCGGCGTCACCGCCTACGGCTACTTCGAGGCGTACGGGAAGTGGGGCGACGAGCCGGTCTCCCGCTACACCCGCGCCAAGCTCTTCCAGGAGGAGGGCAAGCGCACCGACCTGGCCGTCCGCTTCTCCACCGTCATCGGCGGCCGGGACTCCTCCGAGGCCGCCCGTGACCCCCGCGGCTTCGCGGTGAAGTTCTACACCGAAGACGGCAACTGGGACCTCGTCGGCAACAACCTGGGCGTCTTCTTCATCCGGGACGCCATCAAGTTCCCGGACGTCATCCACGCCCTCAAGCCCGACCCGGTCACCTTCGAGCAGCAGCCGCGCCGCATCTTCGACTTCATGTCGCAGACGCCCGAGTCGATGCACATGCTGGTCAACCTGTTCAGCCCGCGCGGCATCCCGGCGGACTACCGCCACATGCAGGGCTTCGGCGTGAACACCTACAAGTGGGTCGACGCCGAGGGCAACACCAAGCTGGTCAAGTACCACTGGATGCCCAAGCAGGGCGTGCGCAGCATGACCGTCGAGGACGCGGCGAACGTCCAGGCCGACGGCCTCGGCCACGCCACCAAGGACCTGTACGAGGCGGTGGAGCGCGGCGAGTACCCGGAGTGGGAACTGCTGGTCCAGATGATGGACGACCACGACCACCCGGAACTGGACTTCGACCCGCTGGACGACACCAAGACCTGGCCCGAGCAGGACTTCCCGCCGAAGCCGGTGGGCCGGATGGTGCTGAACCGGATGCCGGACAACTTCTTCGCCGAGAACGAGCAGATCTCCTTCGGCACCGGCGTCCTCGTCGACGGGCTGGACTTCTCCGACGACAAGATGCTCGTCGGCCGGACCTTCTCCTACAGCGACACCCAGCGCCACCGGGTCGGCCCGAACTACCTCCAGCTGCCGGTCAACCAGGCCAAGCACGCGGACGTGCGCACCAACCAGCGCGACGGGCAGATGGCGTACTTCCAGGACAACGGCGGGGAGAATCCGCACGTCAACTACGAGCCGTCGATCACCGGCGGTCTGCGCGAGGGCGAGTACCCGACGCACGACGACCAGGGCCCGGAGATCCGGGGCCGGCTCACCCGCAAGCGCATCGAACGCACCAACGACTACCTCCAGGCGGGCCAGCGGTACTGCCTGATGGAGGACTGGGAGCGCGACGACCTGGTGAAGAACTTCGTCACCCTGATCTCCCAGTGCGACCGGCCGGTCCAGGAGCGCATGGTGTGGCACTTCCTGCTGGTCGAGAACGACCTCGGCCGCAGGGTCGGCGAGGGCCTCGGCATCATGCCGGAGGACGTCGCCCACCTGGAGCCCCTGGCGAGCCAGGACCTCACCGACGAGGACCGCAAGCGGCTGGCGAGCCTCGGCGACAACCCGCCCCGTGACGTGGAGGGACTCACCATGACCCACTGCGTCCCCGACGAACGGCACGTGGTGACCCGGTGAGTCACCCGGCCGACCGCGCCACCGCGAGCGCCTGTCCGGCGTAACCGCGGCCGAACAGCACGGCGTGCACCAGCAGCGGGAACAGCTGGTGCACGCCGACGCGCGTCCGCCACCCGTCGGCGAGCGGCGCCACCTCCCGGTAGCCGTCCAGCACCGCCTCCAGATGGGGGCAGCCGAACAGGGCGAGCATCGCGAGGTCGGTCTCCCGGTGCCCGCCGTGGGCGGCCGGGTCGATCAGACGGACGTGCCCGTCGGCGCCCCAGAGCACATTGCCGTTCCACAGGTCGCCGTGCAGCCGCGCGGGCGGCTCGGCGGGCCCGGCCAGTTCCGGCAGCCGCTCACAGACCCGCTCGACGACACCCGCCTCAGCGATGGTGACGGTGCCGTCGTCGACCGCCCGGCGCAGATACGGCAGGACCCGGTGCCCGGCGTACCAGCCGGGCCAGTCGTCGCCGGTGACGTTGCGCATCGGGGCGAGCCCGATGAACGCCTCCACCGGGCCACCCGGCGGCGGCGCCCCGAAGGCCGGCGCGCCGGCGGCGTGCAGCGCGGCCAGCTCCCGGCCGAACCGCAGCGCCGCCTCCCGCCCGGGCGGGCCCTGCGCCACCCGGTCGACGACCAGCCGGTACGCGTCGTGACCGTGCACCACCGGAACCCGCACCGTCCCGGCCTCGGCCAGCCAGCGCAGCCCCGCCGCCTCGGCGCGCGCGGCCTGCGCTCCGCCGGCGCTCTTGACGACCACCACCCGGCCGTCGTCGAGGGCGACCTCGGCCAGTGAGCCGGACAGCGTACGCACACCGGTCACCGCCCGTCCGGTGAACCGGGCCGCCACGGCCCCGGGCCCGTCACCGTCCCGGACGGCCGGACCGGGAGGGAAGCTCATGGGCGGACTCCTCACGTACGGGCGAGCGGTCGTGCCCAGGGTATGGGCTCCCCGCACGCCCGCGTTCGCCGTCGGCCGGTCACGCGGGACGGTGAAATCCCGGCCGCCGCCGATCGAAGGAAACCGCGCCGGGGGAGCACTCGGAGCATGACGAGTTCATCGTTCCAGCGCACCCTCACCCTGCCCGCCACGCTGTGCGAACAGGCCGCGCACCATCTGGAGCAGGCCGCCCGGCGGACCGTGGACGGCGCCGGAATCCCGTTGAAGGCGTTCCGAGCGGCCGCCGACAGCGACTACACCCTCCCGGTGTCCGTGGTGGAACAGGCGGCGGGCTGCCTGCTGGTCCTGGCCACGGAGACCGCCCAGACCGTACGGCCCTCGGCCCTGCGCACCACCATCGGCGTCGCCCTGTGCCTGCGCGACGCCGTCCAGGCCGTCCACCGGCCCGCGCTCACCACCCGCTTCTGGTGAGGGCGTGCCGAATGGTCCCCGCCCGGCGGGGAACCCGGCGCACCTCCACCACCCACACCTCCAGGAGAAGGCATGAGTCTGTTGCGCGTCCTCGGCCGGCCGATGCTGGCGTCGATGTTCGTCGCGGGCGGGCTGGATTCCGTCCGCAATCCCCAGAACGTCGCCCCGATCGCCGAGTCCGTCGTCAAGCCCGTCACCGACCGTGTCGCGGTGCTGCCGGACCGCACCGAGGACGCCGTACGCCTCAGCGGCGCCGTCCAGGTCGTGGGCGGACTGCTGCTGGCCACGGGACGCCTGTCCCGCCCGGCGGCGCTCGCCGTCGCCGTCACGCTCGTGCCCACGACGCTGGCCGCCCACCGCTTCTGGGAGGAGGAGGACCCCGGTCAGCGCATGCAGCAGCGCATCCACTTCCTGAAGAACCTGTCGATGCTCGGCGGTCTGCTGATCGCCGCCGACGACACCGGCGCCGCCCCCTCACTGCTCTGGCGGAGCCGGCACGCCGCCCATGATCTGCGCCGCGACGCCCACCTCGTACGCCGGTCCGTCCGGGCCGGGGCCGGTCCCGCCGCGGCGGCCGGCCGGGTCCGGGCCAAGCTGTCCTGCTGACGCGCGGACCGCGTTAGCTCCCCGGAGTCGGGGGGACTCGTCGGCGGGTGGACCCGGCCGGGTGCCACCACGAACCGGAGGTGAGAAGGACATGGGACACGGAGGCAACGTCATCGACGAACTGGTGACCGATCACCGGGAGGTCGAGGAGCTCTTCGGCAAGATCGAGGCACTGCCGCCCGGCCACAAGGACCGCAAGACGTACGCCGACCAGGTCACCATCGAGCTGGTCCGGCACTCGGTGGCCGAGGAGGCGTACCTCTACCCGGCCGTGCGCGAGCACGTGGAGAACGGGGACGCGCTGGCCGACCGTGAGCTCGAGGACCACGCCACGGCCGAGCGGACGATGAAGGAGCTGGAGGGCTGCGACGCGGGCGACGCCGAGTTCGACCGGCTCATCGGCGCGCTGATGAGCGAGATCCGCGAGCACGTCGCCGACGAGGAGCAGAACCTGTTCCCGATGCTGCGCGCCTCCTGCTCCCCGGAGGCACTCGACCAGCTCGGTGACAAGGTCCGGCAGGCGAAGAAGACGGCCCCGACCCGGCCGCACCCGTCCGCCCCGGACAAGCCCCCGGCGAACAAGCTGCTGGCACCGGGCGCCGGCATGGTGGACCGGGTCCGGGACGCGCTGAGCGGACGCGGCAGGCTCGGCTGACGCCAGGGGCGCACACGGGGACACGGAGGGAGGGGCCCGTCACACCGGTGACGGGCCCCTCCCCCGTCCTTGTGAGCAACCACACTCACGGCCCAAGTCCCCTATACGAGAGCACATTTGACGTCCGCGTCCCCCTGACCACCGGCTGCCCGGAACCGACTCGGCGGTCCCTTCTGCCACGATGGGCCGCGCCCTTCCGGGCGACGGGAACCGCCGCGCAGCGCAGCCGGCGTTCCGCTTCCCGCGCCCCTCCGCTGAGTCCTCCGACTCGTCCCCCCGAGTAGCGCATCTGTGTCTTCCTCGCTCCCCCCTGCCCAGCCCGAGTCCCGCTCGCCCTGGCGCTCCCTGCGGCACCGCAGCATGCGCTGGTGGTCCGTCGCGAACTTCGTGTCCAACGCCGGTACGTGGATGCAGCTCACGGTGCAGAACCTGCTGGTCCTCCAGATCACCGGGTCCGCCGCCGCCACGGGTCTGTCCATGTCCGTGCAGGCCGCCCCGGCCCTGCTCATGAGCGTCCTCGGCGGCGCGGCGGTCGACCGCTGGCCGCGGAAGCTGACGGCCGCCGTCAGCCAGGCGCTGCTGGCCGTGATCGCGTTCACCACGGCGACCCTGGTGGCGCTGGACCGGCTCGACATGACGTCCCTGATGGTGCTGGCCGCCGTCACCGGCATGATCGCCACCGTCGACAACCCGGCGTGCGCCCTGCTGGGCAACGACCTCGTCCCCGCCGAGGACGTGCCCTCCGCCATCGGCGTGGGCGCGCTGGTGTTCAACGCGGGCCGGCTCGCGGGCGCCGCGCTCGCCGGGGTGACGGTCGGGTTCCTCGGCACCGCCGCCGCCTACTTCGCCAACGGGTTCTCCTTCCTGTTCGTGACCGCGGTCATCCCCTTCCTGCGCCCGGCGGCGGGAGCGGTCCGGCACGTCGTCGAGAAGGGCGGGAAGGGCGAGCGTCCGCGGAACGCCATGACCGTCCGCGAGGGGATCGCCTTCTTCGCCCGCCGGCCGCGGCTGCTCGCGCTCGCCGGGGTGACCGGCATCAGCGCGGTCTTCGGCCGCAACTACGGGCTCACCCTCGCCGTCCTGGTCACCGGGCCGCTCGCGGGCGGCGCCGGGGCGTTCGGCACGGTGTCCACCGTCCTCGCGGTCGGCGGCATCCTCGGCGCGGTGCTCGGCGCGCGGCTGCGCCGGCCGTCCGTGCGGCTGGTCGGCGCCCTCGCGGCGACGGGCGCGCTGCTGCAGGTGGTGGCGGGAATGTCACCGTCGCTGGCCGTGCTGCTGGTGCTGGTGCTGCCCATGGCCGTCGTCGAGTCCGTCTCCGACACCGCCGGAACGGCCGTCCTGCAGACCGACCCGCCCGCCCATCTGCGCGGACGCGTCCTGGGCGTCTGGGGCAGCGTCGGCACGGTATGGAGCCTGGGCGGCCCGCCCGCCCTGGGCCTCCTCATGGAACTGGCCGGCCCCCGCGGCGCCCTGATCACCGGCGGCCTGATCATCGCCGGCTCGATAGCGGCAGGCCACCTCCTCCACACCCGCCGCACCCAGGCCTCGGCCGTCCTCAGCCGGGCCACTCTGGAAACAGCCGCGTAGATCCAGCCCTTCTGGGGGTGCCCCCTTTGGGGGAGTTTGAGGAGCGGGGTCCGGGGCGGGACGGGAAGGGGCGGCGGGGCGAAAAAACCTCCCCGCCCCCCGCTCACCCGTCCGGCGCTTGAAGGGCGACCGCCGCCGCCTCAGCCGCCCGCCGGGCCAGCAACGTCGTGGAGCGCCCGTCCAGATACGGCAGCACCACCGCCTGCCCACCCCAGGACCGCAACACCCCCGCCTCCGGCAGCTCCTGCACGGAGTAGTCCCCGCCCTTCACCCACACATCCGGCCGCAACCGCCCCAGCACCACCTCCGGGGTGTCCTCCTCGAACACCACCACCGCGTCCACGCTCCCCAGCGCCGCCAGCACCCTCGCCCGGTCCGCCGCCGGCGTCAGCGGCCGCCCCGCCCCCTTCCGCCGAGCGACCGACGCGTCGGAGTTCAGGCACACGATCAGACAGTCCCCGACCCGCCGCGCACTCTCCAGCAGTCCGACGTGCCCGGCGTGCACCAGATCGAAGCAGCCCCCCGTGGCGACCACCGTCCCCCCGCGCGCCCGCACCCCCTCCGCCAGCTCGAACGCGTCGGCGGCGGACCCGTGCGCGGGCCCGGGCACGGCCGGCGCGTGCCACAGGTCCGGGTTCCCCGCCCCGCCCGCCGCGACGAACGCCGCCGCCTCGGCGACCGCCCGCTGCAGCGCCTCCTCCGGCAGCAGCCCGTCGGCCAGCGCGGCGACGGCCGTCGCGGCGAAGCAGTCACCCGCGCCGCACGGATCCCCGTCCGCCCGGAACGGCGCCGGGATCAGCATCGGCGTACCCCCGCCCGGCCGGGTCAGCAGCACCCCGCGCTCGCCGAGCGTCACGGCGACACCCGCCGCCCGCCAGCGCTCCGCCAGCTCCGCCCCGCGCTCGGCGAAGGCACCCAACGACGCCCCCGGCGCCCCGGACGCCCCCGGCGAACCGGCGCACAGCGCGACCGCCTCAGCCGCGTTGGGCGTGACCAGGCGCGCCCCCGGCACCGGCGGGTCGCCCTTGGGATGCGGGTCCCACACCAGTGGCGTGTGCCGGGCCGCGTCCTCCAGCTGCGGACGCACGGCCCCCGCGGTGTGCCGTCCGTAGTCCGCGACGAGGACGGCGTGCGCGCCCGCGAGCGCCTCGCGCACCGCGTCGTCCGGCTCGCCCGGCGTCCCGCCGCCCCGGTCGATGCGCACCACGGGCCGCCCGCCCGCCAGCACCCGCGTCTTCACCGGCAGCGTGCCGTGCAGCGGCAGCTCCAACAGCCGGATCCGGCCGCTGAGCTCCCGGCGTACGGCCTCGCTGGCCGGGTCGTCGCCGAGCGCGGTCACCAGCACCACGTCCCGGCCGCCGCGGGCCGCGAGCGCGGCGGCCAGCCCGGCCCCGCCCGGGTGCCGGCGGTCACCGGTGACGTCGACGACCGGGGCGGGCGCGTCCGGGGCCAGCCGGGTCGCGACCCCCTCGATGTCCTCGTCGAGCAGGACGTCCCCCACCACCACCAGCGGCTTCGGACCGGTCATGACATCCTCCCGGGGACGGCCACCGCACCGCGCGCGAGGGGCGCGGCCACGGCGGCGTCGAAACACTCGCAGAGCAGGTGTACGGCGACCAGATGCGTCTCCTGGACGGTCGCGGTGCTGCCCGCCGCCACGCACAGCGCCTCGTCGGCGGCCTCCGCCAGCGGGTTCGGGCCGGGCCCGGTGAGCGCCCAGACCCGCAGCCCGGCCTGCCGGGCCGTCACCGCCGCCGCGATCAGATTGGCGCTGCGCCCCGACGTGGACAGCAGCATCAGCACGTCGCCGGGACGTCCGTGGGCGGTCACCTGGCGGGCGTAGACGTGGTCGAAGCCGTAGTCGTTGCCGATGGCGGTGACGCTGGAGGTCTCCGCGTGCAGGGCGAGCGCCGAATAGGCGCGCCGCTCCCGGCGGTAGCGGCCGACCAGCTCGGCGGTCAGGTGCTGGGCCTGGGCGGCGCTGCCGCCGTTGCCGGCGGCCAGCAGCCGTCCGCCGTCGGTGAGCACGGCGGCGAGGCGTCCGCCCCAGTCGGCGATCCGGGGCAGGCCGCTTCGGCAGAAGCCGTCGAGGGCCTCCTGGAGCGACCGGCAGTGCAGCCGGGCGGCTTCGAGGGCGGAGTCTTCGGTCATGGCGTCTCGGGCGCACCGCCTCGGGGGACGGCGGCGGCACCCGCACCTCCTTCCAACGTCGGACGTCGGCGGTTCAGCCGGTCCCGGTCGCGGCGGGCTCGGCGTCGAGGACCTCGCAGTACGCCTCCTCGGTGGCCGCGGCGACCCGTGCCCAGCCGTAGCGGCTGAGCACCCGGCGACGGCCGGCCGCCCCGCACGCCTCCCGGGCCGCCGGATCGGCGAGCAGCCCGGCCACGGCCCCGGCCAGTGCCTCCGGGTCGCCGGGCGGCACCAGCCGGCCGGTGCCCGGATCGGCGACCGTGTCGAGCTGGCCGCCGACCGCGGTGGCCACCACCGGACGGCCGCAGGCCATGGCCTCCAGCGGGACGATTCCGAAGGGCTCGTAGTCGGCGGGGCACAGCACCACGTCGGCGGAGCGCAGCAGCGCCGGCACCCGCGCGGCGTCCACCCCGCCGGTGAACCGGACCCGGCCGGCGACCCCGGCGTCCCGCGCGACGCCGCGCAGCCGCCGCACCTCCGGGTCCTCGCCGAGGAGTTCCGGTGGGGGCCCGCCGACCACCACCAGCTCCGTGCCGGGCAGCCGCGCCAGCGCGGCCACCGACACCGCGGCGCCCTTGCGCGGCACCAGCCGCCCGAGCTGCACCAGCCGGTACCGGAACGGGCCGCGCGGCGCGACCGGGCCCACCGGGGTGAACCGGTCCGTGTCGACACCGCACGGCACGACCCCGATCCGGTACGCCGGCACACCCATCCGGATCAGCTCGGCGACCTCGTCCCGGCAGGTGGCGACGATCCGGTCGCAGCCCAGCCCCACCTCGATCTCGCAGCCGATCCGTTCCGGCGGACTGGTGTCGGCGGCCCGCTGGTGCCGGCGCTTGACCGTGCCCAGCGCGTGATAGGTGTGCAGCAGCGGCAGCCCCAGCTCCCGGGCCGCCCCCAGCGAGGCCAGCCCCGACATCCAGTAGTGCGAGTGCGCCACGTCCGGCGTGCGCGCCCGCCACTCCCGGGCGAGCCGGCGCCCGAACTCGTCCATGTACGGCAGCAGCCGGTCCTTGGGGACCGGCTCGGCGGGGCCCGCCGGGACGTGGTGCACCTCGACACCCTCGCGCAGGGTCACCCGGTCGGGCAGCTCGGGCGCGTCGCGGCGGGTGTGCACGGTGACGCGGTGGCCGCGGTCGGCGAGCGCCCCGGCCAGGGCGGCGACATGGACGTTCTGCCCGCCGGCGTCCACCCCGCCGAGGGCGGCGAGCGGGCTCGCGTGTTCCGAGACCAGGGCGACGGACAGCACGCCCGGGGCGAGCGGGCCGGAAGCGGGGGTCATGGGCGCACCTCCGTGATCGGTCGCGGCACAGGCCACGGCGGAATGTTCCCGGGCACCCCGGACCGCCGCCACGGCCGGACGCCGGCTGTCCCGGCCGCGGTCGTCCGCCGGACCGGACGGGCACACCGGCCGCACGGCGGGCGGACCGGGCGGCTTCCCCCTGGTGGCCGTACGGCCCGGGTGCGGGGGTCCGCCACGGTGGAGGCCGTGCGCCCCGCCGGCCGGGACGCGGCCTCGGCGGGGCCGGCGGGTCGGCCGCGGAGGGCCACGAACGGAGGGGCCGCTACCGGGGGCGGCCGGCGGGACGGGCGGGTCACGACAGGAGCCGTTCGTCGGCCGACGGGGAGTGCGCGGGCGCGGGGGAACCGGCCCGGTGCGGGCGGGACCGTGCCGTGCGGTGCACGACGTGGCCGCGCAGCCAGTGCCAGGTCGCGGCGGGCGGGACGAGCACGCTGGTGAGGACCGTCGTGACGATCTCGTCGCGGGTGCGCGGGCCCGGCAGGATCCGGGCGAGGGCGAACTCGGCGGTCCCCGCCAGCCACCCGGTGGCACACGCCACCGCCGTACGCGGCCGGCCGGACAGCAGACAGCCCGCCGCCGTCAGGCCCGCCGCGGTCAGCGCCAGGTGCGCGGGCAGCCGGCCCCGCGGTGCCTGTGCCCGCTGCCACCAGCCGCGCCCGTGCAGCCTGGTCATCAGCACGTCGTCGGCGTTGCCCGCCTGGAGCCGTACGGAGATCCAGCGCCCGGCCGGCCGCACCGGGTGGGCGGTGGTGCGGCGGCCCTCGGACAGGGTCCAGCCGGCGTCGAGCACCCGCAGCGCCAGGTCCGCGTCCTCCCGGAAGGCCCTGCGGAACCGTTCGTCGAAGCCGCCGACGGCCTCCAGCGCCCGGCGCCGGTACGCCATGTCGGCGGTGATCCAGCGGGCCCGGGCCAGCCCGGCGGTGCCCCGCTCCCAGTCGGTGGGCGGCCGGTCCGGCGGCAGGGGCACCTCGATCCGGGCGGCGATCCCGGCGGTCGCGACGCTCGCCCCGGCGAGGTCGAGCGCCAGGTCGTCGGCCCAGGTGGGGCCGGGCACCACGTCGTCGTCGAGGAAGACGATCCACGGCGCGTCCCCGGCGGCCCGCCACCCGGTGTTGCGGGCGGCGGCCGGACCCCGCGCCCCGCCGGGTACGACGAGGGTGCGCGAGCGCAGCGACGGCGGGACGGCGGCGGTCAGCGGCGCACCGGCCCGATCCGGGCGGTCGTCGACCACCACGACCCGTACCGGGCCGGGCCCGTCCGCCTCGGCCAGCGCCCGCAGGCACCGGCCGAGGCCGGGCCTGCCGAGTGTCGGCACCACCACCGCGTACTCCCCGTCCGGGGCGGCCGGCCCGGTCACCGGGACCCCTCGCCGGCGTCGCCGAAGCGGAACAGATCGCCGCGCCGGATCGCGTACGGGCCGATGGCCAGGAGGTCGACGGGGGAGGAGCCGAAGCACTCCAGGGCGTCGCGAGGGTCGTCCACCATGGGCCGGCCCGCCGTGTTGAGGCTGGTGTTGACGACCACGGGCAGCCCGGTCAGCCGCTCGAACTCGCCCAGCATCCGCGCCACCAGGGGCTCGCGCGCCGGATCGACCGTCTGGATGCGGGCGGTGCCGTCGACGTGCACCACGGCCGGGACACGGTCCCGCCAGGCGGGGGCCACGTCGTGCACGAACAGCATGTACGGACTCGGCAGCGGCCCGTCGAAGATCTCGGCGGCCCGTTCGGCGAGCACCATCGGCGCCACCGGCCGGAACTGCTCACGTCCCTTGACGTCGTTGAGCCGCTCCAGGTTGCCCGCGTGTCCGGGGTGGGCCAGCAGCGAGCGGTGACCGAGCGCCCGGGGCCCGTACTCGCTGCGTCCCTGGAACCAGGCGACGATGCCGTTGCCGGCCAGTGTCCGGGCCACGGTGGCGGCGATGTCCGCCGGCCGCTCGAAGGGGACGGAGGCCGTCTTCAGCCACGCCCCCAGCTCCGCGTCGGACCAGTCCCGGCCGAGGTCGGCGCCGGTCATGGGCTCGGGTCCGTCACCGGCGCCGGCGGACAGCAGCAGGGCGCCGCCGAGCGCGGTCCCCGCGTCCCCGGCCGCGGGCTGCACCCACACCCGGGAGAACGGGCCCTCGCGGGCGATGCGGGAGTTGGCGACGCAGTTCAGGGCGACGCCCCCGGCGAGGGCGAGCACGGAGTGGTGGGTACGGCCGTGCAGCCAGCGCGCCAGGTCCAGCAGGGTCTCCTCCAGTACGGCCTGCGCGCTCGCGGCGACATCGGCGTGGTCCTGGGTCCACGGCTCGTCCGGGCCGCGCGGCGCGCACATCTCGTGCCAGGGCACACCGGTGGCGTGGAAGCCGCCGTCGCCGGTCGGGCACACGTACCGGCGCAGTTCGGGCAGCATGCGCGGGGTGCCGTGGGAGGCGAGGGCCATCACCTTGAACTCGTCGGAGGAGCGCAGGAAGCCCAGGTGCTCGGTGAGTTCCTCGTAGACCAGGCCGAGCGAGTGGGGGAGGTCCTGGGCGCGCAGCGGCTCGAGCCGGTCGCGCACCCGGCGGGCGGCGAGGTGGGAGGCGCGTTCGCCGCGGCCGTCCAGCACGAGGACGGAGCAGTCCCCGGCGTCCGGTGCGGCGAAGGCGCCGGAGGCGGCGTGCGCCATGTGGTGCGGTACGAAGCGGACGAGGCCGGGGTCGAGTCCGGGGAGCGCGGTCCGCAGGAAGCCGGGGGCCTCCCGCGCGTAGGTGAGCCGCAGGTGGTCCCACGGGTCGTCCAGGCCCATCGCGTCGGCGGGGCGGGCCAGCGCCGGGTCGAAGGAGTAGGCGACCGCGTCGAGGTCCTCCGGGCGCAGCCCGGCCCGTTTCAGACACCAGGCGGCGGCCTGCTCGGGCAGCTCCCAGGCGGAGAACGGCAGCGGGCGCTTGCCGTGCTTGCGCCGGGAGAATCTCTCCTCCTCCGCGGCGGCGACGGTCCGGCCGTCGATCACCAGGGCGGCCGCGGGGTCGTGGAAGAGGGCGTTGATTCCGAGGATGCGCATGGCGGACGGGCCTTTCGCTCAGCGACGGGCTTCGGCGCGGAACCAGTCGATCGTGCGGCGCAGCCCTTCCTCGGCGGCCACCTGGGGCTCCCAGCCGAGCTTGTCGCGGGCCAGCGTGATGTCCGGGCAGCGCACGGCGGGGTCGTCCACCGGGCGTTCGATGTAGCGGACCGCCGAGCGGGAACCCGCGAGCGCGACGACGAGACGGGCCAGGCCCAGCATGGTGATCTCACCGGGGTTGCCGATGTTGACGGGGCCGCGCATGCCGTGGGCGGCCGCCGCGAGGACGCCGGCCACCGTGTCGTCGACGTAGCACAGCGAGCGGGTCTGCAGTCCGTCACCGGTCACGGTGAGGGGTTCGCCGGCCAGGGCCTGCCGGACGAAGGTCGGTACGGCGCGGCCGTCGTGGCCGCGCATCCGCGGGCCGTAGGTGTTGAACAGCCGCACGATGCAGGTGTCCGTGCCGTGGGCCTCCGCGTGGGCGGTGGTCAGCGCCTCGCCGAAGCGCTTGGCCTCGTCGTAGACGCTGCGCGGACCGACCGGGTTGACGTGGCCCCAGTACCGCTCGTCCTGCGGATTCTGCTGGGGGTCGCCGTAGACCTCCGAGGTGGAGGCGAGGACGAAGCGGGCCTCGGTGTCCTGGGCGAGCTTCAGGGCGTTGCGGGTGCCGAGACTGCCCGTCTCCATGGTGTGCAGCGGCAGCCGCAGATAGTCCGCCGGGGAGGCGGGGGAGGCGAAGTGCAGCACCAGGTCGGTCGGCCGGTCGACCGGCAGCTCCTGCGCCACGTTGGCCCGTACGAGCGTGAACCCGGGCCGTTCGAGCAGCGGGGCGATGTTCTCCGGGCGGCCGGTGCTGAGGTCGTCCACGCAGGTGACGGCGGCACCCGCGTCGAGCAGGGCGGCGCACAGATGGGACCCGACGAATCCCGCCCCACCGGTGACGACGGCGTGCTCCCACTTCCGCGATATGACGGTACTCATACCGCCCACCCTGCCCCCCGCTCCCACCCCCGGCCCGCTCGCCTACTGCGTTCCGGTGAATGACAGAACGTGACCCCCGCGAGCCGCGCCCTCCGCGGGCGGTCGTTCCCGCGGGCAGTCGTGCCGCAGGGCGGCACGGGGGGGCGCGACGGCACCCCGCGAGCGCCGGGCCGCGCGAACACCCCCGTCCCGCACCCACGCACAGCATCCCGCGAGCGCAGGGCCGGCAGGACGCCGCGGGGTCACATCACAAGCGTGGCATCCGGATCGAGTCGTCCAAGAAGCGCCGACTGGTGGAGCCCCGCCACCGGAGCCACCAGATCCGGATGCCGCAGCAGCGCCGCCGCCCGGAGATCCGCCTCGTCGGGCGCGACCAGCCGACGGAACTCGGCAGGCACGGCACCCCCCGTGAGCGTGCTCACCGCGAGACCGGCCAGCTTAGGATCGGCCAGCAGACACACCGCCCAGCTGGCCACCACCTCGTCGACCCACGTGCGCCACGCCTCGCCCGAGTCCTCCGCGTCCGCCCCGGTCACCCGGTCGAGCCGCCCCGAACCCCCCGGCCCCGCCAGCCCGACCAGGGCGGCATCCATCTCCGTCGGGTACCGCAGCCGCGCCGCGACGGTCACCGCCTGTCGCGCCTGCGCCTCGCACAGCGCGACGGCCAGCGCCCCGCCGGGCGCGGGAAAGGAACACGTCAGCCACTGCGCCGTCGCCGCGATGACCGGTGAGAGATCTGCTTGCACTGCCGGGCCGCCCGAGCTGCTGGGGTGAAAGGACCGCACGGAACGCTAGCCGCCGCCCCACCCGTCCCGGTATGACCCCGACCTCCTTCGGCACGTGGCCTCGGCCACATCCGAACGGGTGGCCCCGCCCCGCCCGGAGTGTCCCGCCATCCCCCCGGGGCACCCGACGGCGATGGACGTACTCAGCCGCCCCCTGATCGACCGCACCCTGCCGCTGCTGGCCGAGGGCTACGCCTGGCTGCCCAACCGGATGCGCGACACCCCCGGCCCCGTGGTCCGCACCCGGATCCTGGGCCGGCCCGCACTCGCCCTGCGCGGCCCCGAAGCGGTGCGGTTCTTCTACGACGAACAGAACGTGCACCGGCACCGCGCCATCCCCGAACCCGTGCTCGCCACCCTGTTCGGCCACGAGGCGGTGCACACCCTCGACGGCGTCGCCCACCGCACCCGCAAGTCCCTGTTCCTGCCGCTGCTCGCCCCCGGCCGGATCGCCGGCCTCGTCGACCACGTGACCGAAGCCTGGGACGAGGCCGTACCCGCCTGGGGCCGGCGCGGCTCCGTCGTGCTCTTCGACGAGGCGGCCACGGTGCTCACCACCGGGGTCCACCGATGGGCCGGCATACCGCCGGCCGATGCCGACGCGGAGGCGACGGCCCGCGACATGATCGCCATGGTCGACGGCTTCGCCACCGCCGGACCGCGCCATCTGCGGGCCCGGCGCGCCCGCGCCCGGCAGGAGGACCGGCTGGGCCGGCTGGTGCGGGACGTACGGTCCGGCACGGTCACCGCCCCCGAGGACTCGGTCCTCGACCTGGTGTGCCGGCACCGCGACGCGGACGGCGGGGCGCTGGACGAGAAGACGGCCGCGGTGGAACTGCTCAACGTCGTCCGTCCGACGACCGCCGTCGCCTGGTTCGTCGCCTTCACCGCGCACGCCCTGCACAAGTGGCCCGAGCACCGGGCGCCCCTGGCGGACGGGGACGTCCCGTTCACCGCCGCGTTCACCCACGAGGTGCGCCGCTTCTACCCGTTCGTGCCGTTCCTCGGCGGTCTGGCCGCCCGGGACCTGTACTGGCGGGGCGAGTGGGTCCCGGCCGGCGGGCTGGTGGTGCTCGACGTGTACGGGCAGAACCACGACGAGTCGCTGTGGGGCGATCCGTACGCCTTCCGTCCGCGGCGCTTCCTCGAACGGCCCGTGGAGCGCGACGAACTGATACCGCAGGGCGGCGGCGACCCGGCCGCCGGCCACCGCTGCCCCGGCGAGGGGATCACCGTCGGCGTGCTGGAGGCGCTCGCGGTGCGGCTCGCACGAACGGAGTACACGGTGCCGGAGCAGAATCTCGCGATCCCGCTGCACCGGGTCCCGACCCGCCCGCACAGCGGCGTGCTCCTGTCCGGCGTACGCCCGCCCGCCGTCTCCTCGTGATTCCGTACTCCTGCGGCCTGTCGAAGAAGTGACGAAATCGACGTGCGCCCCGGTCCGAGGCCCAGGGATTCCGGCCCGGGGCGGCCGCCCCTTCCGGGGCTTCCTGCCCCACCGCGCTGTGCCCGGGCTTTCGCCTTGGTCCGGCCCGCGCTCCACGAGGCGTTCCACGCCTCCGCCCGCCCGGCGGTGACGATGCGGCGTCCTTCGGCGAGGACGTCGCGGGCCGCGTCGTGGTCGCGGTCGTGCACCGTCCCGCGGGCCCCGCACGTCCACTCCCGGACACGCAGCGGTTCGGGGCCGTCCCGGAATCCGCCGGCCGAGCAGATCTGGGACGACGGGAAGGCACGGCCCCGGCCGCGGTCCGCACCCGCCGCTTCCGCGCCCACGACCCGTTCGTGGCCATCGCGTACGCCCTGCTCGCGGAAGCGGAGCAGTGACGGCCGCGCCCGGGAACGGCGTCGGCGCCGGCCCAGGGCCGGCG